>MWBQ01000034.1 GCA_002069605.1 Candidatus Atribacteria bacterium ADurb.Bin276 | reverse complement strand
TTCAGTTGGATATGGAGCACAACCAATCACCCTTCTAACCGTTCGATATGGTTCTTATTCTGAAGAACAAAAAACTAGGGTGGCGTTTGATTTTTCAGATGGTCTTCCACAATTTAACTACAATACTGATTTGGAAAAGGGTGAAATACAATTCATTTTTGAAAATACTCGGGCTGCTAAAGAAACGCTTAAAACCTTTCTAATTCAAGACGAAAGAGTTGATAATCTTTCTTTAAAAGAAATAGAAAAAGGCATTGAAGCTAATATTGTTTTGAAGGTACCATGTGAAATAATCGAGGGGAAAATACAACAAACCACATTATATTTTGACTTAACAGAAAATTTAACCTTAGCCGATAATTCGACATCGTTATCGGAAGAAACAATAGGTTATGGAAAAATAACCGGTAAAATTTATGATAACTTAAGTGGAAAAACAATTTCAGGTGTAAAGATCAGTATTGTCGAACAGGATCAAGAAGCAATATCAAACGATGACGGTTCCTATTTTTTTCCAAAAATTCCTGTGGGCAAAGCGATATTAGAGTTTTCTCATCCCGAATATGATAATGAATCCAGAATGGTTGCTATTACCGAAAATCAAGAAACCAATTTGAACATCGCTTTAAAACGAGCTGAAGGGTTTACTTCGCCAACCCCAACAGCAAAGCCAATTTTGACAACTCCAGCACCAGATTCTATTCCTTCCACTCCCTCAATTGACCTTTTTTATAATCAGGAAGCAATAGAACTCTTTCAACTTGGAGAATATCATTTTCAATCCAATCATTTTGAAGAAGCAATCGATGCCTATCAAAAGGCAATCGAGCGTGAGCCTGCCTTTGCCGAAGCTTATTATAAGTTAGGGATTTCCTTGGGAAAACTGGGGAAACCAAAGGATGGAATTTTAACTCTCGAAAAAGCACTTTCTTTAGATCCTTTTAATGCTAGTATTTATAACGCCTTAGGGGCAATGTATGGAATGCTGCAGCAATATGACCAAGCCATAGAACAGTTCGAAAAAGCAGTTGATATTGATCCTCAATTATCCTTGGCATATAACAACATGGGAATCCTTTTTGGAAAATTAGGAGATCATAAACGAGCCCTAGAGGTATTAAAGCTGGCTGTTCAAATTGAACCCGAATCGGCTGAAAGCCAAGGAGCTTTGGGTGTCGCTTACGCTATGGCTGGGCAACCTCATAACGCTATTAAACCACTGCAAGAAGCTGTTCGTATCGATCCCAATTATGCCAAGGCTCATTTTAATTTAGGGATTACATATCTTTGGTTAGGGGATTTCCTTAGGGCTAAAGAACAATATGAAATACTAAAAAATTTGGATGCTGAGATGGCCCAAGATCTTCTTATCGAGCTTCAATCAATGGAGGGAGCTATTGAGCAGTGAGGATAAAAATAGGTGTCCCCTCACTCTGAACTTCTTTCATCAAGGGGGTAATGGAAAAAATTCCCCCTTTAGCAAAGAGGGTTAGGGGGATTTGATTTTTTTCCTGCTCCATTGTCGCGAGGAGCAAAGCGACGTGGCAATCTCTGCCATCCACTTTGTCATTCTGAGGAGTCCGGTGTTCTTTACCGGACATTATAAGCATCTCATTCATTTCGATTCCACAATTCCATAATTTCTCAATTCAACAAATAATAAAAGATGAATCATGAGATTGCCACGACCTCAAAAAGCGAGGTCTCGCAATGACGACTAGATGTTCCTTCTCCCTTGATGGGAGAAGGTGAGGATGAGGGTGGAAGTCCAGAATGACGAATGAAAAGCACCCTCCCCGCCGTAAACGGCACCCCTCCAAGGAGAGGAATTGTTGAATTGATTCTTTCTCTTTTTTTTTATTCTTTTTTCACCAATTTCAGTATTTTTAGGATAGATCCTTATCCCAAATCAAAACTACAGTTATTTCACTAATACTATATTTTAACAGTGTATTGTAATGCGTGTGCATCTCATCTTTTCTTATTCCTTAATTCAAGACTTTAAATCAACACGATTTTGGCTTTTGCCTCATAAGATAATGCTGGGTCCAAGGACAGGAGACAATACAAATTCCACAGACCGTTCCCTCGATTCCAACCGGTTGGGAGAGCTTGATGGCAGTTTCCCGGCAGGTGAAAGCATTGAAGAAGCTTTCACGGGGATGATTTATATCCCAGTTGTTTCCCAATGGAGCATGGCCGGGACAACTTTCAACACACAACCTACAGTCACCACATTTACTTTGATTGATGGGTTTCGCAGTCGGTAGTGGACAATCAGTGAGCACCGAAGTAAGACGTATGGCACTTCCATATTGCTTGGTGGTGAGGAGGGCTGATTTACCTATCCAACCAAGCCCAGCGCGAGTTGCTATTGTTTTATGGGGCAGAAAAGTCGACAGAGTATTAAGATCGAAATGCTCAGTTGTCGGTTCGATAGGGAAGGCTTTAAATCCCAGATTGACCAGGATTAAAGCAGCAAATTTTCCTAAATCGGATAGAAAAAGATTCACTCTTTTATATTCTTCAAAATAGTCTGCAGTAGGTCCCTGGTTAATTTTTGCTATTATTGCTGGGTTCAGAGCAATTGAAATTGAAATAGCATAAGGAAATGATTTGGTAATATCAGGAGAAAGACCACTTAGATTAGCAAAGCCAACCAAAGAAGCTCCTTCTTCTAAAAGTGACTGAGTTATTTTATCACCGTATGATTCCATTCATGATCGCTCCTGTTTGATTAAAATGGATTTTATTTCTTTTTTTAAATTATAACCTTTAAACGGATTAACTGGTTTAATTAATAAACTCCTTCCATAATTTTTTTTGGAAATCGGAAATTAATTAGGTATTGAGATAAGATTGGGTCAAAATATGTTATAGTAAACGAGAGAATAGCTTGTTATTTCGCACTTTTTAACGGAAAGTTGACAAAGTTTAATATTTCATTTTCGATACAAAGTTGGTAGGTTTTTGCAAGCAGTTTGTATAACAATTTAAAACCATAGGCAAAAAGGGGAAAAAATGGATAAAATGACCTCAAGAGAACGTTTTCGAAAGGCATTAAATCACCAAGAACCCGACCGTGTTCCTATCGATGTTGGACAGGACTTTCATAATGGAATCCACGAAGTTGCCTATCGAAATCTTCTTGCCTTTTTGGGAGAAGAGGATGATATCCGGCTTTATGATCGGATCCAACATTTGGCAGTTTGTAAGGAGAGCATTTTAGAGAGGTTGCATGCTGATACCAGGTATGTATTTGCCAATGCTCCTTCCAATTGGCAAATAAAAGTTCATGCTGACTCCTCTTGGGCTGATGAATGGGGAGTCGTTCGAAAAAATGTTGGGCTATACGACGAGAGCATTCAGTGCCCTTTGGCAGGTGCATCTATTGATGAAATTAAAAGCTACCAAATGCCTGATCCGGTTGATCCTGCTCGTTTTACTGGTTTGAAAGAAAGAGCGAAAGAGCTTTATGAAGGAACCCAATATGCCATTATTGGCGGTAGCGCCGCTTCGCTTTTTTATCTTTCTTCCGAATTGATGGGTTTTCAGGAATACATGGAACGTTTGGCTCTCGAACCTCAAGTTATAGAAATCCTGGTGGATCGCATTTTAGAATGGGAAATAAAGTTTTTTGATAAGTACCTGGAACAAGTTGGTGAATATGTCGAATTGGTTTGGATGGGTGACGATTGGGGAATGCAGTCAGGTCCAATAATGAACCCAAAAATATTTAAAAAATTATTTATGCCTCGTTATAAAGAATTTACTCATTTTGTAAAATCCAAAACCCAAGCAAAAATTGCATTGCACTCCTGCGGCTCGGTCCTTTGGGCAATGGAAGATTTGTATGAGGCTGGAGTCGATGTCATTCATCCTTTGCAAGCGACTGCCTTTGATATGGGGGATCCGGAAAAAATCAAAAAGAGTTTTGGCAATAAATTGGTTTTTTATTCCAACCTTTCCAATCAATCCATCATTCCCCATGGTACTCCCGAAGATGTGATAAAAGAAGTCCGGGATAAGATCAAAATTTTAGCTCCAGGCGGGGGGTATATCATTTCCGGGGGTCACAATATTCAGGCAGACGTTCCACCACAAAACATTCTTGCCCTATTTGATACTGCCTATCAGGAAGGTCATTATCCAATTCATAATTGAGTTAAGGGCAATTCAAACCAATGAAAAGATGAACTGATAATAATTCTAAACTTTTAGTCATGAAAACTTGTTTTAAATTGGAAAAAATGAATAGGGAGGAGATAAACCAATGAAGGCACGAGAAAGACTCATTACCACCTTTCAGGGAAATAAAGCTGATCGAGTGCCGGTTTCACCGTTTATATTCTTAAATAACATTTATGAAATGTTTCAATATAAACCGGATATTGACCACTTTCTCAGTCCTCAGGATTTTGATGTTGCTGAAAAATTTGTTGCCTATCATGACTACTTTGGTTTTGATGTGCTTTTTTCACCCGGACTGTTATGGGACTCATATATTCCCGAAACATCGGACAATTGGGAGGTTACCATAACTAAGGAGGGTGATGCCGACTCCCAACTCCGAACCACCCTGGTTAAGACTCCTGATGGAAATTTAACCCAGGTCATGCGCTTCAATCGGAGTTCAACCTACATGGTCGTATTGGCTGTTGAAAAATATATCATTGAGAATAAGCAGGATTTTGAAATATTTGCCAAATATGCTCCCCCAGCTCAGTTTATCGATTACGAGTTAATCAGTAAAGCTCGAAAAGTAGTTAATGATAAAGGCCTCATAAACGTTGCCACCCATGGTGCTTTTAACACTCTGAATCAATTCCGAAAATTAGAAGATATGATGATGGATCCGGTGGTGGATGAGGGATTTTACCGTGCCATGATGGATTTTTTCCTAGACTGGAATATAAATCATTTAAAGGAAGTGATTGCAGCTGGTTCCGATTCAATAGAAATCGGTGGAAATTTAGCTACCAGCGGAGTGGGGCCTCGTTTTTTCCAAGAATATGTCATGGAATACGAAAATCGACTTTGCCGACAGATTCATGAAGCCGGAGCTTTCGTGGTATATCACAACTGTGGAGATGCTCAAAAAATCATGCATTTATATAATGACCTGGATATCGATGTTTGGGGATATGTAACAACTCCTCCATTTGGAGATGTCAATCTTGATGATGCCCTGCGGATTATTCGTCCCAATATGGCTCTTCGGGGAAATATCGATCAGGTTGAATTCCTCCGTCAGGCATCACCCCAGGAAATTAAAGAAAAAGTCAAATGGTTGCTCGACAAAGTAAAACCACGTGGAAACTGGATTCTCTGTACCAGCGACTTTTTCTTCGATGGAACACCCTATGAGAATATCCAGGCTTTTGCTGAAGCCGGTCTCGAATATGGAAAATATTGATCGAATTCAATCAACTAACCATAAAGAAAAGGTGAAATGCTTTACAGGCTTTGAATAGACTATCAACTTGTGACGAGTGGGGTTTAAGTAAATGGAGAAACCAGACTATAACAATTTTTATCACTACAACCGTAATTACGGTTGTCGGGTACAGGAAATATATTGGAATGGTTTTAAAACCCTCATTATTGAAAATGAGAAATTGCGAATTGGTATTTTAGTCGATAAAGGGACTGATATTTTTGAACTGCTTTATAAACCCCTGGATATTGATTTTATGTGGCGAAGCCCACTCGAAATAAACACAATGAATCCTAACCTGCCAACCAAGAGTTTTGATGAGGGAAATTATATGGATACTTACGAAGGTGGTTGGCAGGAACTTATTCCAAATATAAGTACTCCTTCAAACTACAAAGGAGCTGCTATGGGTTTTCATGGGGAATTAGTTTTATTGCCCTGGAAATATGAGATTATTACCGATACACCCTATGAGGTCAAAGTTTTATTCCAGGTCAGAATGAAAAGGGCACCTTTATTGGTGAAAAAGTATATAACTCTCAAATCTAATGAATCCATCCTGGAGTTTGAAGAGATTATACAAAATGAAGCCGATGAAGAATATCAATTTATGTGGGGACATCACCCAACTTATGGAGTTCCCTTTC
>MWBQ01000033.1 GCA_002069605.1 Candidatus Atribacteria bacterium ADurb.Bin276 | reverse complement strand
GCAGTAGTTAATTTCTTTTTCTTTTCTTTCATTTTTTTCCCTCCATTCTTTAAATTTATTAATGGTTATTTAATATTGACCTAAATTGTTTAGAAACGGGATTTCTTGAGTTACATAAATAAAACATCTTTGGATAAAGGGAAATAGAAAGATTTGATTCGTCATCTTTTTTTTAATTCATAACTATTTTAAAAGATGAGATTCTCACGTCGTCCAATCTAAAGCCGGTTGAACTCCTTGCAATGTCTTTTTAGATAGATACTTTGATTCTTATCTAATACCAATCAGGGCTTGGATGCATATTTTTATAATATTAAAAATATTAAAAAACAAAACAGTATTAAATATTCTCTCATAATAATCAATTTACTATCTTAGACTTATATTTTATTTGGAATGAGTACAAATTAAGAATAATTTTAAAACATGAATCTTGTCAATATTTTTAGATAAATTGATGTAATTGCTCCAATTGGGTAAAATCATTAGGTAGTTTAATGTCAGTATCTTCAAAACTGGGGGTCAAAAATGCATGAACGCCGATTTCAAGGAGATATCAACCGTCTACGCAATCCTGAACGATTGGAGCGCCTTGAACTGAATCGGGTAGTTAACATTGCAACTGAAGGAGCTTCTTTCCACCGAATTTTAGACGTTGGAACTGGAAGCGGTGTTTTCGCCGAAGCTTTTTATCAGCATGGTTTTGAAACTATTGGAATCGATGCTAATCCGGAATTTATCCCCCTTGCCAAAAAAATCGCACCCCAGGTTCAATTTATAGAAGGCTTGGCAGAAGCGCTTCCTTTCCCTGATGAGTCCTTCGATCTGGTTTTTATGGGATTAGTCTTTCATGAAACTGATAACCGACTTAAAGCTTTACAAGAAGCTTATCGAGTGACCCGGTTTCGATTAGCTATTTTAGAGTGGCCATACCTTATCCAAGAGTCTGGTCCACCGATTGCTCATCGAGTTTACAGAGATGAATTAAATCGTTTGGCTGATCAAACTGGATTTTCTCGAATCGAAGTCTTTGAATTAGCACATTTTCTTCTCTATCGACTTGAGAAAAAATAAAATATACCCTCCCTAAACCTCTCTTAACAGAAATGAATTATTTCTTCCCTTAATTAATGGCTAAAAATCATTTGGAGCTTACTCAGCCACCTTCTTCAACTTTGCTTGTTGAATCAACTTAAGAAAATTCTCTACTAAGCGGGGATCAAATTGGTATCCTGCCTGATCTTGGATTTCCTGGCAGGCTTGTTTTTCGGTCAACGGAGTTTTATACGGACTACCCCTTAACATCACATCGTAGGCTTCAATAATGGCAAGAATTCGTGCTAATAAGGGTATTTTTTCACCTTCGAGGTTTTGGGGATAACCCTGACCGTTCCAACGCTCATGATGGGCAAGAATCGCTTCGGCTATTGGAGCTAATTCGGGAGATGAATTGGCAATCCGATACCCGATTTCAGAATGTTTCTTAATGCTCTCCCATTCTTCGGGAGTTAGCTCGGTAGTTTTATTAATTATATCTTGAGAAATGGTTATTTTCCCTAAATCATGGAAGCGAATCAACAGATTTAACTGCTTTTTTTCATGCTCGGATAAACCAAGTTCTTGAGCAAAAGCATTGGACAAAATATTCATATTCTCGATTTGTTTGCCATTTTCTCTGGATATCTTTTCCAGAATATCCTCTAAATAGTCAAGAATTCTCTGGCGGTTGAATGGACCCTCATCCAGCTTTTTTCGGTACATTCTTTCTTCGGTGATTTTTAAAAGCTCTTCTATAGTTCCTCTTTTTTCTTTGATTGCGTATCCAACTGAAATACTCAGGGGAACTGGTTCGTTATTATCTTTTAAACATGCTTCCTGGATCCTTTTTTCCAGTTCTTTTAAATTTTCTATATTGATATTAGCGAGAAGAACAATAAATTCATCCCCACCCCAGCGAGCAATCAAGTCTTCTTTCCTACAAGTCAGTCTCAATATGTCAGCAACTCGTTTCAACAACAGGTCTCCTGCTTGATGTCCGAAGGCATCATTAACCAATTTTAAGCCGTTTACATCAGCAAGGAGTATTCCAATCTGAATTTCTCTACTTCCGAAAAGCCTTTTGAGCTCTTCCTCAAAATAGGCTCGATTATAGAGGCCGGTTAAAGCATCATGAAAACTAAAGTATCTCATTCTTTTTTCAAAATTCTTCCGAATTGTAACATCATAACCTATTTCCACAACTCCTATAATTTTATTCTGGTTACCAAAAACCGGATAAGAATGTAGTTCGAAGGTAAGGCCATCAGGGGTTTCTTTTTCAATAGTTTGTTTTTGACCAGTTGTAAAGGTTTTCAAAACCGGACATTCTTCGCAAGGTTCTGATCTTTGATGCCAGATTTCATAGCAATGAAGCCCAGAAATTTCATCCAATTTTCGATTTACTGAAATAGCTGCCGCAGGATTTGCCCAACTGATGGTAAGGTTAGGACTGTTATAGTAAGCTACCGTATCACTCATGGCTTGAAGGATGAGAGACTTCTCTTGTTCTGTCTTTAACCAAGCTTCCTTGATTTTCAACTGTTCAGTAATTTCATTGAAAACCATAACTTTTCCGATATAACTTCCGTTTTTACCTATAACTGGGGAACTGTAAACACTCAGATAAATATGGTTTTTGTTACCTCCCAAGTCAACAATTATTGGATCATTGGATATTTGTTCCAATTTCGACCAAATAGGAATGGAATTTTCAGCTGATTTTCCGATAATTGAATTGGTGAGATTTAAAAAATTTTTTGCTTTTGGATTAATATCAACGATTCGATTGAAAATATCAAGAAATAAAAATCCGACTTCAAGATTATCAATCAAAGTTGATCGAGCAATTGGAACCAGATCGATATATTGATAGCGGAAGGAAAACCAGATAAAAATTAAGACCACAGCACCAAATATTAAGGGGGTCAAATCGCACCCAGAAAAAGCCTCTGGATAAAATATATACAAAAGGTGCCCAAAGAAAGGAAAAATAGATAGTGTCAGAATTTGACGAGCTTTTAAAGAAAATTCTTTCGAAGATTTTATTAGAAAACGGAGATAAAGGAATACCCCAACACCAATTAAAGTATAACTATAAATTACTTCTACCCAAAACCATGGTCCGTGAACGAATAATGTTCCCGATCCAAACCATCCTTCTGTTTCTTTTAAACTAGCCCAAAGCCAATGATGCCAACTATTGGTTGCAGCCATAGCCACTGAAATTACCGGTAATATACAGAGAAGAATCATTCTTTTTCGAGTGAGTAATTTTTCCAGACCAGTAAAATTAAAGAAAAAAAAGAATAATAAGACTGGGGAAAATTGAGAACCGGGATATCCAATAGCTGCCCAATAGATTTTGTACTTTAGGGAAGGACTTACATATAAAAAGCTATCAGTAATCGACCAAAGAGCTAAAGCAAAAGCTAGTAAGGCTAAATTGCGGCTTAGTAGTGATTTACGGTTCCATATTATTAAACCAAAAGTAAAAACGATGATGCCTGTTGTCTGAAGAATGATAGGAAAATAATTCAATATTATACCCTGATTAATTTATATAGATTTTAAACAGAAAATGTTTTCATCTTTTAATCTTACTCTTTTATTCATTTTTCACTTATTAATTTATCAGCTTTTAAAGCATTTGTCATATTTGAAAAATAATATTTTAAATTGTTTTAATATTGTTCTTCAAGCCTGAACCCTTTCCTTAGTTCAACGTTATTACGCTCTGCGATCTTCGACAATGGCTATTACTGATAACTTTTAAAAACATGCTTTTTGGCGTTGCGTTGAAGGCTAAGCAATGGTTGAATTTTGAATCAGGGTTTGATTTACTTCTTTTTATCTTCGGTGGTGATGTAAAAAGTCACACCTTGATTCGATGATTTTGGTTGAGTAAGGTTCTGATTTTCTTTCCGACAATGCTCAAACCAGCTTTTAAATTGATCGATTTTCTCTTTCCCTCCAAAGTTGTCATTAAAATGATAGAGCTCATAAAAATTATCGTCAGTTAATTTGCCGTTTTTCCAAGTACAAGAACTAACAAAAAGATGTTCAGAATTTACCAATATTCCTTGAAAATTAGGCAAAAAACGATAAAGTGATAAAGCGATTGACCATTCATGATTGCGAATTTCTTCGTTATATACATCCAGGTAGACATGCAAACTTTCATAGTTAGACTTAGCCAAAGATATCCAGGAAGGATTTATTTTCTCAATTTCTGACCAGCTCGGATCCAACATCACTAACTCAATTTTCAAAGGATTTTTTGGACTATTTTGTAAAATTGGTTTGAGTACATCATCAACCATAACCGAGGCATGCTCCAATGAACTTTCTAGCCACCAAATTGTACAAGGGGAACCTTTTTTAAAGGCATTCATAATACAGTCTTTGATATCTGGCCAGGCAGAATAAAAATTATCATACTGTTGAGGACGTTCTAAAACGGTTAGTCGATTAAAAATTTCAAATAAGATCTGAAGAATGAACCAACCCAGGAGGATAATGGCTGCGATTTGTATGAGCTGGGCAATTAGTCCGGGAATAACTACCAATACAACGCTTAAAAAGAATAGGATATAAACTAATATTCTGCGAAAATCAGAATAATTTCTAAAAAAATTCCTATCCGGTCTCACGGATAACCCCTCCTACCAGAGTTAAATAAAGAATAAATGTCCTGATAGTTATATTATCATTATCGGTATTTAATAACTAATATTTAATGAATCTTAATCTTATTCTAAGAAAATCGCCCTTACCGGCGCTCCGGATGTTCCTTTAACCTTCATGGGGAGAGCAAGAAGAATACCTTCTTTTTGAGTGATTTTCCGAACATTGACAATCGGAGCCAACAGAAGAGCGCCTGACTCAAATAGAGAGCCTAGAAGACTTCCCTTGGCTTCCTCATCATCTTCAGACCAAGAAGCTTCAATACAAGTTAAATCAACTCCTAATAAAGCAATTTTTTTATCGATAATCCACTGAAGGGCTTTTCTATCCAAATTTGGTGAATCAAGCACAAAACCCGGCTTATTCCACTGTTGATCCCAACCGGTACCTATTAACAAGGCGTCTCCAGGATTGAGTTCCGGGGCAAACTGAGTTAATAAATCGACGGTGATCAGAGCTTTTGGTTTTTGAGTGGGGAGTTGAATGACCTTGGCAGGAAGAATGCATTGATTCAGGGAATGCTGATCAAGATTGTTTCCCTTGGTAAGTACGTGAGACCCGGCTTCCAAATACGTTCCCGATATAGTGCTGACCGATATTTTTGAAGCAAAAAATCCTTGGTTTTCAACTGAAGCAATAGTGCTTATAACTACCGGTGGAACAACCTTTTCCATACCTGGCAAAGAATAATAACCCCAAAGATTATTTTCTAATTCTCCGGTTATATCAATAATTTTTCGGTTCTTAAAAAATGATATTGGATTCTCCATAACCTTTTCTCCTTTCTTTTTTGTAAATAAAGAGAGCTGTGATTGTGAGTAATAAATAATAAAATTTCATCCTCATTTTAAATGATTGATTTATGAGTAAATATTTTAATTCTTGACCGATTCTACAAAAATGACATAAATATTTTTCTTGAAACATCGGGAACAAATGAAAAGAGATTAAAATTTTGGAAGGCACACCTCCCTGAATCCCCCGTCAACAGGAGAATGAATTCATCAATTCCCCTCCTCGGAGGGGTGCCGTTTTAAGGCGGGGAGGGTGTCTTTACGTCTTCCTGAGGCTTCGCATTAGGAAGCCGTGAGGATCTCATCTTTTTAAATTTTTTCACCCTTTTCTAAAGTAGGAAGCTTTTTTATGGGTTTCTTACTACCAAAGTTCATCATTTTTTTATTTTTTTTTATTCGACTCACGTCTCACTATTCACGACTCACTGTTTTTTAGGAATGAGATTGCCACGTCGTCCAACCAAAAAACGGTTGGTCTCCTCGCAATCAGACTGTGTCACAATCCCTTTCATACACCAAGAATAGCTTGAAAGTGGAGGACAAGGTACATTTATCTTTAGTTTTTGGTTATCTATCCCCAATATTACTATAAAATATTAGCATTAGTGGGGGTAAATAATTTACAGAATAATTGTGACACAGTCTGAATGACGGAGCGGGAAAAAAATCAAATCCCCCTAACCCCCTTTTCTAAAGGGGGGATTGATTTCTGAATAAGCAATTTTCATCCTCATCTGGTACCACAAAAATGGCATGAGGGTCTATCCTGATAATACCGGAACGATTTTTACAATTAACGTATTTATAGCAACCAATCATAATCTCATTCTGGATCTTCACCCTCATCCTCACCTTCTCCCATCAAGGGAGAAGGAATCAAATATTCGCCCCCCTCGGTCTTTATTGCGCCCGGTGTTTCTTTATTGTTGCGACATGCCATGACATGTCGAATCTTGGGTTTTCATCTTTATTTAGCGCTAAGGAATAACGGAATCATTCTTTCTGATTTTTGAGTTTTTACTTTAATTGCTGATGGAAATTAATACCTAAAACGCGATAAACCCCAACAATTTTCTTGCAAGCATAAATTCTTCCACCCTTTATTTTTTTGTTGGATATATTGTTTTTCTATAATTATTTCCCCGGGTTGTTCATCATGCTCATATTGAAGGACCGCAGCTATCACTGCAGCTATTATTTGAGGGTTAACCTTGGCTTCAACTTTATACTGGGATATTCCCATGCTTTTTTCCCTTTCCCGTAACTCTTTTTGACCAAAAAATTTCAAGAGCTCGAACAACCTTTAGCCGAGTTTCTTGAGGATCGATAACTTGATCGACATACCCTCTTTTGGCGGCTTCATAAGGATTATAGAATTCTTGACGGTATTCCTCAAGCAATCTCTCTCTTTCAACCTGAGTATCTAAAGCTGTTTCTATCTCTTTGCGAAAAATGATATTGACCGCCCCTTCGGCACCCATTACGGCAATTTCAGCAGTCGGCCAAGCTAATACCAAATCAGCTCCGAGATCACGACAACACATAGCTAAATAAGCACCACCATATGCTTTTCGCATTATTACCGTAATCTTGGGAACGGTGGCTTCTGAGTAAGCATAGAGAATCTTTGCTCCATGTCGAATGATTCCTCCAAATTCTTGATTACTTCCTGGTAAAAACCCTGGAACATCAACAAGCGTAACCAGAGGAATGTTGAAAGCGTCGCAAAACCTTATAAACCGAGACGCCTTGTCACCAGAATCGATATCTAAACATCCAGCCAGATGATAGGGTTGGTTTGCCACTATACCCACAGTATGACCATTCATTCGAGCAAATCCAATGATTAAATTTTTCGCAAAATCTTTTTGAACTTCAAAAAAAGAACCTTGATCAACCAAATCTTCAATGATTTTTTTAACATTATAAGGTCGATTGGGATTGGTAGATACAATATCCAAAAAAGAGGTATTTTTTCGATCAACTGGGTCATGGCATTCTCCTACTGGAGGTTCTTCGGCATTATTAGAAGGTAGGTATGAAAGAAGCCTTTTTACTTCAAAGAAACACTCTTCTTCACTTCTGGATACAAAACTGGCAACTCCACTTTTGGTAGCGTGAGTATGGGCACCACCCAATTCTTCGGCAGTGACTTCTTCGCCGGTCGCTGCTTTCACAACTTGAGGGCCAGTTACAAACATCTTACTTGTGCCTTGAATCATAAAAATATAATCCATAAGAGCTGGAGAATATACTGCTCCTCCGGCACAAGGACCAGCTATTATTGCTATCTGGGGAACGATACCTGAATTTAAAGTATTTCTATAGAATATTTGACCATAACCAGATAGGGAATCTATGCCCTCTTGAATTCGAGCACCACCTGAATCATTAATAGCTATAATGGGGGCACCTACTTTTAATGCCATGTCCATAATTTTACATATTTTTTGTGCATGCATTTCCCCTAAAGACCCACCCATAACGGTAAAATCTTGGGAGTATACAAATACCGGCCTTCCATCGATAGTTCCATAACCAGTGACGACTCCATCAGCCGGTGGTTTTTTTTCATCCATTCCAAAACGGGTTGAGCGATGCTCAATAAAAAGATCGGTTTCTTCAAAGCTATTTTCGTCAAGCAAGAGAAAAATTCTTTCTCGGGCAGTTAGTTTTCCACTTTGGTGCTGTTTATCAATTGCAGCCACTCCTCCACCCAAAAGAATCTTTTCTTTTTTATTTACTAAAGAGTTAATGAGCTCTTCCATTTTTTTTCTGGACATAAATTTAACCCTACCAGTTTTTTATTTAATCCATTAAAGTTAAAACCAATTCTATCTTAACTCTCATCCTCACCTTCTTTCATTTTTCTTTTTTCCTCTCTCCTGGTGGGAGAGGATTAAGGTGAGGGGGATGTTTGAATTTTTCCCTCAAGTTTAATTTTAAAACACCAAACCTAGACTTGAATCTTGGGCTTCACCCTCATCCTGTCCTTCTCCCTTCAAGGGAGAAGGAACTATTTTGATACATCGTCCTGAGGCTTCGCTTTTAGAAGCCGTGAGGATCTCATTTTTTATTTCTTTTTATATTAAAATATTCTTAAGGATGAGATTCTCACGTCGCAAAATACGCTCCTCAGAATGACGGAGTGGGCTGATGAGATTGCCACGTTGGCCAACCAAAGAACGTTTGGACTCCTCGTAAAGACGTTTTAGGTAGGTTTTTTCATCCTCATTTGGTGCTATCAAAGTGGCATGAAAATTTATCGTTATTTTTTAAAATGAATCGGTTTCATTTTCGAGAAGAAGAAATTCTTGTCCTCTCGGATCGTGATGATTTTTTAACCTTAGTTGTCCGTTTTTCAACAATTTCTCCATTTTTAATCAAGGCGATTTGATCAATGTCGATATTGACTTCGATCAGCTCAACTCCGCTGAGGTGTTCTACTTTTTCTTTTAAATACTTCTGAATAAAAGCACAGATTTGGACTAATTGATAATAATTTTTAAAAACACAACCTACTCGAACATTAACATGAGACTCAACTTTATGTAAAAAAATATCATTGATTTTTTTAATCCAAGGAAGGTTGGTTAAAAGAACTAAAATGATAGATCGTAAAGCGCTTTCTGAAACAACCAACTTGCCTAAATAACTGAAAGGTGGCCGTACCACAGTCTTTTCTCTGGAAGAATAAAACCAACCCCAAACTTTCACTGGAATAGTATCAACAATATTTCCCCATAAATTTCTTTTTAGTTCAACCAAAGGAACTGGAATAGTATGTTTCCCTTCTCCAATCCGAGCTTGAAGAGCATTTTCAATTTCTTCTGGACTAGCAATGTCTTCGATCATCACAATTTCAGATGGATAAGGAAGCTGCAAACGCTCACATATTTTTTCAACCATTGCTAGAGAAATACCTAAAATCATTATTTTAGGGGGTTGAATTTTTTTTAATGCTTCAATAATTTGTTGACGATGATCAGTAAAATAAAAAACCGCGATTTTTGCTGCTTTAATTTTGCTTACTTCTGCTTTAGAAGATTTTCCGGCGATAATGCTCCCCTGGGAAATTAATAGTCCATCGTCAATAATGCAGTCAATCCCATATCTCTGAGCTATATGAGGAGCTCGATAACTTTTGCCTGTTCCGGTTGGACCTACCAAAGCGTAAACTTTCATGATATTTATACCTAAACCTGTCCTTGCCAATCCATTCGAAGATAAGCATCGATAAAATCATCAATTTCTCCATCCATAACTCTTTGTACACTGCCAACTTCGTAGTCAGTCCGATGGTCTTTAATCATACTATAGGGTTGAAAGACATAACTCCG
This sequence comes from Candidatus Atribacteria bacterium ADurb.Bin276, assembly GCA_002069605.1. Classification (NCBI taxonomy): domain Bacteria; kingdom Pseudomonadati; phylum Atribacterota; class Atribacteria; order Atribacterales; family Atribacteraceae; genus Atribacter; species Candidatus Atribacter allofermentans. The sequence continues at coordinate 50,769 of MWBQ01000033.1, read as the reverse complement.
GATTTGATTCCCCCAGGCAATTTCCTTTTGCTCGCCTTTAATCTCTAAGATTTTTTCTTCTTGCTCTTTTTTCATTAGTTCATAAAGCCTGGCTCTCAATATTCTCATGGCAACTGCTTTGTTCTGATGCTGTGAACGTTCATTTTGACATTGCACAATCAAACCGCTGGAAAGATGGACTATCCTCACGGCCGAATCGGTTGTATTCACATGCTGCCCGCCACGACCACCAGCTCGGAAAGTTTCAATTCGTAAATCTTGTGGATTAATGTCAATGTTGATTTCTTCACTCACCTCGGGAATAACATCCACCAAGGCAAAAGTCGTATGACGCCTTCGATTGGCATCAAAGGGAGAAATTCTCACCAGTCGATGAACTCCGCTTTCTGATTTCAGGTAACCATAAGCATATTGACCTTGGACTAAAAAGGTAATGTGTTTTAAGCCGGCTTCTTCTCCCTCTAAAACATCGGTTACTTTAACATCAAATTTTTTTCTTTCACAGAATCGGCTATACATTCGAAAAAGCATTTGGACCCAATCTTGAGACTCGGTTCCACCGGCTCCCGAATGAATAGTTATGATTGCATTGCTTTGGTCTTCCTGGTTACGGAATAACAAACGGATATCCAGGTCTTCAACTTTCCCCGAAAGGTTATGGATATCTTTTTCAAGATCAGAATACTCATCATCGTCAGGAGTAATTATTTCTTGGAGCTCAACTATCAGTTGATATTCCTTTTTCAGTTCTTCGTATTCTTCAATTAAACTTTTATATTTTTTATAATCCTGCAATTCCCTCTCATTTTGGGTGTTGTTCCAAAAATCGGGGGAATTCATTTTTTTCTCAATTTGTTGAACTTTTAATTGTATTTGTTCTTCTTCAAAGATATTCTCCTATTTCACTAAGCTTGTGTCGAATGGTACTGAATTCAAGAGAAATATCAATCGCCATTACTTATAACCTCCTAAAAACTATCGAATCCTAATTTTCTTTTTGAGATATAATGAGATTCATTCATTAATTCCCATTAATTAAATATATACCTAATAAGACTGTGGTCTTCTGATTCCTGTTCGCTATTCACCCATCATTCTATTTATTAAACAGAATAAGCAAGAATTGTATCAAAATTATTTTAAAAAACCAAGTTTATTTTCCACAACAATACTTATACTTTTTCCCACTCCCACACGGACAGGGATCATTACGACCAATTTTTCCTTTTTTTGCAACGTCTGGTTTTTGGTTTTCCAACGGTTGAACTTGATCGGTTCGAACCGGTGAAGACTGAACTGGACGGCGGGAAGGTGCCGGTGGTTTACTCCCCTCGGAGCCGAATCCGTAAAAGATATCTAACGATATCTTCACGGATTTGTGCAATCATTTCATGAAACATATCAAAAGCTTCGATCTGATATTCAACAAATGGGTCTTTTTGACCAACCGCCCGAAGCCCAATACCCTCTCGAAGATGGTCCATATTATGTAATTGTTCTTTCCAGTATCCATCAACTACCCGTAAACCAACAAATCTTTCCACTTCACGAAATACTTGATCGTTTACCTCGCTTACTTTTTGCTCATAAATTTCTTTATAGCGAGTAATTATCAATCTTTCTAAATCTTCTGGTTTAGCTTGGGGTCGTTGTTTCATAGGAACTCCATGACCAAAACCAAAAAGGTCAAATAGTCGGCGATCAAAACCATCCCAATCCCATTCCTCGGGATAGGTTTTTTCAGCAGCATAGGCACTCACACATTCATGAACCACATCATTCAACATACCAAAAATTAATGGACGTAAATTGTTTTCAGCCAAAAGAGTTCGCCTTTGATTATAGATGACCTCTCTTTGTTTATTCATGACATCATCATATTGAAGAAGAGTTTTTCGAATATTAAAATGATACCCCTCAACTTTCTTTTGAGCCCCCTCAATCGCCCGAGTGACTAAAGCATGTTCAATGGGAACTCCTTCTTCAACACCAAATTTATCCATAATTCCGGATATTCTTTCTGAACCAAAAAGTCTCAATAGATCGTCTTCCATGGAAAGAAAAAAACGTGACGAACCTGGGTCTCCTTGACGACCTGCTCGTCCTCGTAATTGATTGTCAATCCGCCGACTCTCATGACGTTCGGTTCCAACAACATGTAACCCTCCTTTTTCAACCACTAAAGCATGTTCTTCCTCGGCAATTTTCTGGGATTTTTGAACAAGTTGTTGTAAATGATTCTGTTGGTCAGGATTGAGGTCAAATTCCAGATTATGTCCCTGGTTTGTTAACTCTTCTCGAGCAAGGTATTCAGGATTACCACCTAAAATAATATCAGTTCCTCTTCCTGCCATGTTGGTTGAAATGGTTACTGCTCCTTTTCTTCCAGCTTGAGCAATAATAGCTGCTTCTCTTTCATGATTTTTCGCATTTAATACCTGATGAGGAATTTTCTTTTTTTCCAACATTCGACTTAATTTTTCAGATTTTTCTATTGATACGGTTCCGACCAATATCGGACGCCCTTCTTGATGCCACTTTTCTATCTCTTCAACCACTGCTTCAAACTTTTCTTTTTCAGTACGATATATTACATCAGGGTAATTGGTCCGTTTAAGGGGCTTATTGGTAGGTATAACAACAACTGACATACCGTAAGTATAGATAAACTCATCTTCCTCGGTTTTTGCCGTTCCAGTCATCCCACAGATTTTGTTATACATACGAAAATAATTTTGGTAGGTCACCGAGGCGAGAGTTTGGTTTTCATTTGCCACTTGAACATTTTCTTTTGCTTCTATGGCCTGATGGAGGCCATCGCTATAACGTCGACCTTCCATAAGCCGTCCGGTAAATTCATCAACGATAATCACTTCACCGTTTCTCACAACATAATCTACATCTTTTTTATATAGATGATGAGCCCTTAAAGACTGGCGAACTCGCTGATCAATTGAATCTTTACCCGCAGTATCATAGAGGTTGTCAACATGAAGGAGTTTTTCTACTTTGCTAATTCCTTCTTCGGTCAGCCAAATGGATCGAGTTTTTTCTTCAAAGTCAAAGTCAACTGAATGAGAGAGCTTGCGCGCCACCCGATCAATTTTATAATATATTTCAGTCGAATCTTCTGCTGGCCCTGAAATGATGAGAGGCGTTCGGGCTTCATCAATTAAAATGCTATCTACTTCATCGATGATTGCATAATTGAGTTCCCCTTGCACTATATCTTCCCGGCGATGTGCCATGTTATCCCGGAGATAATCGAATCCATATTCAGTATTGGTTCCATAGGTAATGTCACTTCGATAAGCTATTTTTCTCTCCTCAAAAGTTGAAGCATGTTGAATCAAGCCAACCGTCAAACCAAGAAATTCGAAAATTGGCCCCATCCAGTATCGATCGCGACGAGCTAAATAATCATTTACCGTTACGATATGAACTCCCTTACCAGTTAGGGCATTCAAATAGGCTGGCATAGTTGCAACTAATGTCTTGCCCTCACCAGTTTGCATCTCAGCGATTCTTCCTTCGTGCAATACAACTCCCCCGATAATTTGAACATCAAATGGCCTCATGCCGGTTACTCGACGGGCTGCTTCTCTCACCACCGCAAAAGCTTCAACCAAGATATCGTCTAAACTTTCTTCATTTTCTAAACGATTTTTAAAATAAAGGGTTTTGTCGGCGAGCTCTTTATCGTTGAGAAGCGATATTTCCTTTTCATAAGAATTAACTGGATCAACAAAACGTTCTGTAACATCTTTCAGGAATCGATCTTGAGAAATTTTTCCAAAATATTCTTTGATTAATCCGAACATTGAATGCCTCCCCGCCAATTTTATAAAGGTCGTAAATTGGCCAAGACTAAAACCCTCTTTCAGATCCTATGATAATCATACAAAGGCGAAATCATTATATCATACCCCTTTAGACCTTCTGGAGTTCATTCTTTAAGGATAGTTTGCCCTGTGACTTTTTGGTATCAGATGATGGTAAAAGCTTTTTACAAAAGCCATTATTGAAAGGAGTTAGGTATCGTAGCAATGCCATCTTTAAAAAACTTTTTTAAGGACTTGATTTATCAAGCTCATAGATGGGTTTTCAGGATTGGAGTGTTAATTTGAATATTTCTTTCTCATATAAAATATGATGAAGGCCATTAAACCGATACCTAATAAATAATCACCGATACTGATTACAAAGGGGCGACGCATAATAAGCGAGTAATAAGGAAGAGTATCACCCAAAAAAGGAAGTCGAGTAGAAGTATTGAGGAGAGTATAATCAAGATAAAGTCCATTTTCCAAATGATTCGCTAAATCATGAAGTTGAAGCCGCTGAACCATTGGTAGCCAAACCGGCATCATCCCTCGGTTAAAAAGAATAACTAGGATATTGAGAAATGCCCCGACCGAGACAATTTTCATTCCATAGGACTTATAACTAAAAAGGGTCCCAATAAAAACAATAATCATACCAATAATATTGAACCATTGAAAAGACCATTCGGAGAAATACGGGCCAATAAACTTCACCAAAAAACCCAAAACGATGAGCCATAAATAAGGAATGTTCGCTTGTTTTAGATTTTGGAAATTTCCGCGACTGATATAACCTATAACAATACCAATTAAAACAAAATCAGCCAGCAACCTCAAAGCCCTCCTGCAAAATCTCTTTAAGTGCTTTTATGACCTTAAAATCATAATATTCGTTTCCTTCATTTTCCATTATAATTAAAGCTTCTTCTACTGAATACGCTTTACGATAAGGCCGGTCGGAAGTTAAAGCTTCAAAAACATCAGCCACTGCTAATATAAGGGATTCAACAGGAAGGTCGGTCTGCTTCTTTCCATCCGGATAGCCACTTCCATTACATCTCTCATGGTGAGATCGAATTAAACCGGCGATTTCCTTTAAAAAGTCGACTTTAGAAACTATATCAAAACCTATAACTGGATGCTGTTTAACAATGATATACTCTCCTTCAGTAAGAGGACCTGGTTTTCTTAAAATCGCGTCTTCAATCCCAATTTTTCCAACATCATGAAGCAAGGCTGCATATTCAATCATTTCTTGCTTTTTATCGGAAAGGTTGAGCTTTTCTGCAATTGCCAAAGAAATTTTTGCTACCCGAGCCGAATGGCCTTGAGTATATGGGTCTTTAGCATCCAACGCAGCAGTGAGAGCTCGTAATAATTCAAGATGGACTTTTTTCGTTTCAACATAAAGCTTAAATGAATACCTTGCTATCATCAGAGGAAAAAAGAATAAAAATAATCCCACATAACCAATGCGCAGATATATTAGGTAAAGCAACAGTGAATAAGGGAAAAGTCCAAAATATTGCAGGAGGATTCCATTGACATCTTTTTTCCATAAAACCGGAATTGATATACCCGTGCTTAAAGAAATGACTATGATAACCAAGGAAGCATTGCTTAAGAAAAAAACTAATATGGATATGACAATGGCTATATAAAAAGCAAACTGATCCCAAGCGTAAGCATAGCCCCCGAGGAGTTGAAAAACATACCCTGAAAGAAAGGCTGAAATGGCAAATTGAGCACCATTAAACAGGCTTTTTTTCCAGCCTGATTTCATATAAATTAAAACATTTCCAATGAAAGTAGCAATCATTACCAAATAAGGGTTGGTTAGTAAAATAAAAGCATAAATTATAGCAAAACTAACGGATATTGAAGTATGGGGAGAAAGGTGAATTGGTAAAGCTTCGGTAACCATTATCAATACCAGGAAGGTGATGATTTGAGCAAGAGGAAAATGACTTAAATCAATGGTTAAAAGCGAATATAAAAATAAAGCAATGCCAAAAATAATAACTGAATAAATATAAAAATCTAGTAGATGCTTCTTTTTATCGGACTTCATCCAAAATTTTAAAAAAGGCGACCAGGGAGGCTTCTATTGCAACTTTAGCTTATCTCCAATGGAAACCAGCACCACTGGCTAAAACGATGGCCAAAAGACCAAGAAGAATGCTCAGCAGTTTTTTCATTCGAAAGCCCTCCCTGCGATCATTCTCCACCTTTCTTCGCTAAGTAAAGATGGGAAGGCCGCTTCGCTCTATAGACCCCTGGCCGCCTTTTCTTCTCCTTATAGTTCTATATCCATAATAGATGGACTGGTAAAAACTTGGCTTCTCGGTATTTCCTCCTCTTCGGATTGCATTTCAATCTATTTTTGGCTTAAAATCACTCCTTTTCAATGTTCAAAAGAGTTTTTTTCTAAATTTTCCCGATGGAAGGAATGATAATAATTCACTTTCCTATTTACTGCATCCAATGCTGATCGTGCAACGGTTTCATAGATTTCATCTCGAAGTAAGGCTGTACCAATCAAAGTCCCTTCGGCTTTTCCGAAGTTACGATAATCAACCAGACAAACTGCCACATCAAATTCACAATAATTATGAACGGTAACTCCTCGTAAGGAAAACAATGGAGTTGCAACAATTTGATTCATACAATCTATAACTGCTTGGGCAATTAACGAACACCGCTCTCTCTGGTCCCAGGCTTTGCTGTTAAGAGAAGAACGATAAACCTTGTCAACGAGTTTGATTTCAACGTCCGCCTGAAAATTATCACCGGATTTTTTCCATCCAACTCCCCATAAAATAGGCCGTTCCTGGATTACCGTTGTTTCGTGAGGTGGTTCTTCCAAGTCGAAACTCACAACGCTAATTTTTTTATGATCAATTTCAACACCAAAACGAGCCTTGATAAGAGTTTCAATATCCCTAACTAATAATTTAGGCCCCTTGCTCCGATTGGATAAAACATGAATCTCAGTGATATTTGAACCTTCTCCGACAATTTTTACATTAATAATGCCGTCAATACAACTTATTGAGTCCTCGATAGCTTTAAAATCAATCGGTACGTCCATAATTTCCCCACCTAAAGGATTCTTTTTTAAAACTCTTTATCAATAATGTTTTCCAATGTTCGATAAATATAACTGGTTTATATCTTAACAATGAGAAGTTAATATATAGGATCAATTAAGCCGTAGTTTCCATCGTTTCTTTTATAGAGAATTTGAACTTTATTTTTATCTATATCTTTATAAACAAAAAAAGAATGGCTGAGAAGTTCCATTTGTAAAATGGCATCTTCAACCGTCATGGGACGAAGTGTAAATTCTTTAGTACGCACCAACTTACCGGGAATTTTTTCTTCGCTCTCGGTTTGAGAAAGAATCTCATTGATTTCGATTGCCGAGAGAGCTTCCACTGATTTCAAAGCACCTCGGCGAGCCAGTTTTTCTTTATAACGTTTAACCTGTCTTTCCAATTTATCATCGACAGTTTCGAAAGATGTCCTCCAATCGGGTCCTTCTCCTTCAGCTCGAAGAACAATCCCACTTGCTGTCATGGTAACTTCACTTTTAATTCGTCCTCGAACCAAACTGAAAACAACAGTTGCATCGATAAGCTTATGGAAAAACTTATCAAGTTTTGACAACTTTTTGGTCACATAATCTCTCATGAGGTCGTCGACATCGATATTTTTTCCTCGAACCACCACTTCCATCGCAGCTACCTCCTTTTAGATGAGTAATAATTTTCAATGAAAATGTGCTCCATAAACTGGTGTGCCATATCCAGGTTAAACACCCCCGCTCCTGAACAAAAGGTATTGGCGAGCCCACAGGCGGTTCCAAATATAATAGCATCCTTAACATCAACCTGTTGTGAAAGTTGAGCTACTACTCCTCCAACTAAGGTATCCCCCGATCCAATTGCATATCCCCCACCCCTTAAGGTATTATCGGCTTTCACAATAAAAACTTCATCATGATATCCAACCACTAATCCATTTGGACCATCGGATAGAATAACTAAGGGTATCTTTATCTTTTGAAAACAAGCTACCGCTTTTATTTTATCACCCAATGATAGAATAGCAAATCCCAGTGCCTCCTCGGCTTCTTTAACATTTGGTTTAACTAAAAATGGAATTGACTTCAGAGCCAAAGAAAAAGGTATACCAGAGCTATCAAGCACTGAATAAGCTTTTTTTTGATGCGCAATATGAATTAAAACTGAATACAAATCTCTCCTGACTCCTCTTGGTAATGAACCAGACAGGATAAGAAAATCATCCGGTTTAAGTTGTTTCTCTATGCTATGGATTAAATCTAAAGAAGATTCAAAAGGAACAATAGGGCCACTTTCGTTAATTACCGTATGCCGATGTATTTTCTCTTCATGAATAATTGTGGTAAGACGAGTTTCTCCAAGAGTTGGCCAAGCATCAAAAGGAAGACACTCTTGGGACAAACCTCTCGCCACCTTATTCCCATTTTCGCCTCCTAAAAATAGGAAGAGATGACTTTCAAGCCCCATTGTCTGAAGTGCTCGAGCAACATTTATTCCCTTTCCAGCCACCGTGACCTCAACCCGAGAAGTTCGATTCACTCCATCTAAACCAAGTTCGGGTAAAACGAGCAGTCGATCAAGAGCCGGATTGGCACAAACCACCAAAATCACAAGGGGTTCTCCTCAATAAAAATTTCAACCTCTTCTTGAGTTGGAAGAGCTGGAATAGCTCCCTTTTTTAAGGTTGTGAGTGCTCCTACCGCATTGGCACGACGACCTGCATAACGAAGTGTGTCATCAGGGATGGATTTTCTTTCTCTCAGGTCATTCCAAAACATATAAAGTGAACTGATCAGTCCAGCAACAAAGCCATCTCCAGCTCCAGTAGTATCAACAGCATGAACCGGAAAGCCTTCTACTCGAAGTGATTTTTCTTGGTGAACAAGGATAGAACCTTCTTTCCCCAAGGTTATAATAACCAAAGCAAGATTGTAGCTTCGTTGTAAGTAACGAATTGCTTCTTCAACGGTATTGGTTTCTGCAATAAACATCGCTTCTTCTTCGTTTAATTTTACAACATCGGATAGTTCCATTCCAAGCCGCATTTTTTCCCGTGCTTCATCCAAGGTTTTCCATAAGGCTGGCCGTAAATTCGGATCAAAAGATACCAAATAACCATATTTACGAGCTAATTGAATTGCCTTAAATGTCGCGCTATTGGATGGTTCGTGAGTCATAGTAATTGATCCAAAATGAAAAACACCGCTTCCAGAAAATATCAAATCTATAATATCCGATTGGTCCAAAAGCATGTCTGCTCCTGGATCTCGGTAAAAAACAAAATCCCTTTCGCCCTCTTCAGTTAAAGAAACAAAAGCTAAAGTAGTTTTTGCTTTAGTCGTTGTAGTTAAATAATTAGTTTTGACACCATACTTGTCCAAAGTCATTCTTAAAAAATCACCAAAGGCATCTTTGCCAATTTTTCCAATAAAATAAGTTTCAATACCTAACTTTGACAAGCCCACTGCTACGTTGGCAGGAGCACCCCCTGGTGCTTTTTCAAAGCCTGGAGCATCCCTTAAGGTTACGCCATTTAAAGTGGATACGAAATCAATTAAGAGTTCCCCTAAACATATGGCTTTCTTATCCAATAGTCTCACCTCCTAAAATAACAATGATCGGTGACTGGTGAATAATGGTGGATAATGTTTTTTATATTTCTCCTTCACCCTCGTCTTTCCTTTAAAGAGAGAAGGAGCTCCTCAATGATTAAAAAACTTTCCCCCTCGCTCCATCATAAAAGATGGTCAGGGGTGAGGGGGTAATTATTTTCATTGTCATAAGACACTATTTAGAGTCATGAACGTCTATCCTTCAATTTTCTTTATCCTGATTACCAAGAAATATTAGAAATCCTCTTATAAAATGGTTTTAAAGCCGGATACAGGTCTTTATAAATTTGATAAATTTCGTTATACCGAATACCCTTTTGGGAATCGGGATAAACTTTATCCATCACTTTCACCGCCTTTTGACAGGCTTGCTCCACATTAGGAAAAACTCCCTTCCCAACCGCTGCTAATAAAGCTGCACCAAATGCCGGCCCTTCATCTACTCGAACCTGGTACAAGGGAACTTGATATATATCGGCTTGAATTTTTCTCCACAATGGGCTTTTGGCACCACCACCAATGGCCATGACTTCCCCAATTGGAATTCCCATTTCTCGAATGATCTCAAAGGAATCCCTCATGCCAAAGGTAACTCCTTCCATAACTGCACGCACTATTTCATTCTTCCGATGCTTGAGGGTTAAACCAAAAAACACTCCTCGAGCATAGGGATCGGCATGAGGCGTCCTTTCGCCGGTTAGATAGGGCAAAAAGATCAGACCTTCACCACCCGGTTCAACCTGAGCCGCTTCTTCGGTTAAAATCTCATAGGCATCTTTATCAAGTAGTGCCGCCAGGTTTTTTTCCTCCGTTCCAAGAACATCACGAAGCCAACGGAAAGATCCACCAGCTGCCAACATAACACCCATAACGTGCCACTTACCCGGAACCGCATGGCAAAAGGTATGAACACGGCCTTTCATATCAATTTTAACTTCATCACTAAAAGCAAAAACCACGCCCGAAGTACCAATACTCGCTGATACCAAGCCAGACTTAACAATACCAGTTCCTATGGCTCCAGCTGCGTTATCCCCTCCCCCGGCAACAACAATAACTTGGTCATTCATTCCAAATAACTGAGCAATTTCTCTTTTTAAATAACCAGTTATCTCCGGTGACTCAAAGCAATCTGGAAACCAATTTCGATTGAGTTTAAGATCAGAAATGATTTCATCTGACCATTGTCGACGGGGTACATCAAATAACGAAGTACCTGATGCGTCAGAAACATCGGTTGCGAATTCACCGGTCAGGCAAAATCGTATATAGTCTTTGGGAAGCAAAATTTTATCAATACGTTTATAATGATCTGGTTCATTATTTTTCAACCAATAAATTTTTGGTGCTGTAAAACCGGCTAAAACCGGATTTCCGTTGATCCGCATCATTTTTTCTCGACCAACGATTTGTGTGATTTCTTCGCATTCCTTTGCAGTTCTTTGATCGCACCACAATATAGCCGGACGAATCACTTCTCCTTTATTATTGAGAAAAACCGACCCATGCATCTGACCAGTCAAACCAATACCAACGATAGCTTTTCGATCAATAGAAACTGAATCAAGGGTTTTTTTGATAGCTTGTTGGGTTCCCTGCCACCAATCAGAAGGATCTTGTTCCGCCCAGTTGGGACGTGGAGTATAAAGGGGATATTCTTCTACACCCTTCGCAATAAGTTCACCATTTTCGTCAACTAAAATTGCTTTACACCCAGTAGTTCCTACGTCTATTCCTAGAAAATAATTCACTGATTGACCCTCCCTTTTTTATTTATACGATTAATCCCAAAGGCTCTTCAATGAGATTCTTTAAATATTGCATGAATTGGGCTGCAACTGCCCCATCTACAATCTGGTGATCTCCCGATAAGGTTAAGTTCATTAAAGAAGCTACAACAATATTTTCTCCATCAAAATAGGGACGTTTTTTAATTGCACCACAGGCTAAAATGGCCGATTCCGGTGCATTAATAATAGCGTTAAAAGAATCAACTCCATACATGCCTAAATTTGATATAGTAAAGGTGCCTCCGGTTATTTCTTCGGGAAGCAATTTTGATTCACGAGCTCTTTTTGATAAATCATTGGTTTCAACTACAATTTGTGATAGTCCTTTCAGATTGGCATTTTTAACTACTGGAACAATCAAACCATCTTCCAAGGCAACAGCTACTCCAATGTTAACGGCTGGATTCATCTGGATTCCATTATCGAGAAAGTAAGCATTGATGGTTGGAAATTTCTCTAAACTCTGGGCAACAATTTTTATCAAAATATCATTGTAGGAAATTCGAAGTCCAGTGGTTTTTTCAATAAGAGGCAACATCCTTCCTCTTAATTTAACCAATTCATCAGCTAAAACCTCCATTTGTAAGTAAAAATGAGGTTTATTTTGCATACTACTGTGCATTCTTTCTGCAATAATTTTTCTCATGCGGGTAAGAGGAATCACTTCTTTGGGTAATCCTTCACCAGGTATCAATGTTTCTTTTACCATAACTACTGGCTCTGCTTTTGGTTTTTCTTCTTTTTGTGGCGCAATGATTTCCTTTTGTTGATATGCCTTTTCAATATCTTCTTTAACGATTCTCCCTCCCGGTCCGGTTCCTTGAATTTTTGATAGGTCAAGACCATATTCACTGGCTAATCGACGAGCGAGAGGTGAAGCTTTGATTCGTTCTCCTGCAGTTTCCAAATCTATAGTAGCCTTTTTTTCTTCTATTTGGACTGATACCGGTTTCTCTTCAGTTTTCTGAGGAGCTGGAACAGATTCTTCTTTTTCTTCAATAACTTCACCTGGTTTCCCAACATAAGCGACCGTTTGGGTAATTGGAATGGTTTCCCCTTCGGCAGCCATAATCTTTAAAACAACTCCGTTAGCTGTTGATTCGACCTCCATATTCACTTTATCGGTTGCGACTTCAAATAGTGCATCGCCCTTCTCGACCTGATCTCCCTCTTTGACCAACCATTTGTTAATAACTCCCTCTTCCATGGTTAATCCCAATTTGGGCATAATTATTTTTTCTGCCATTGGCAATCTCTCCTTTTTAATAAAAAAAATAAGTTAAGGATTTAAAGAAATGAATACAAAAACAACTCTATTAACGTTTTAAAAATAAAGGTACCTTATCTTTATAATCAGAAATCATTATAAAAACTATCATCCCGAGTAAAGATATTCCCAGTGAGAATCTGATTATTTCGTCTTTTTTAATTATCAGACTCAAATCCAAGCCTATCTATCTTTGCCAGAAAAAGGATATTGACTTTACATTCATTTTTTTATTGACAATCGGTGTTATCAAATAGAGTGATTTCTTCTCTAACTTATCTAAGTAGTTTTTCTTCGTAAACCATGATAGGATGATCTCAGTTATCGCACCTTCTCCATTATCTGATTGATATTCGCTTTTACCGGACCATTTCTATCCAATAGGACCGTCCATTTTTCCCCCGAACGAACCGGCAGTTCTCTTTCACCATCGAGAGCAATTATTCCATCAGTATGATTAATTGGTATTGATTGATTTTCCTGAAGATAACCCCACTCACCAATACCAATTTTTTGCACTAAACCAGGAGCTATGGCCACTCCAACCATCCGACCACTGCGATTGGGAAAAACATAGCCTCCATAAGGATCTTGGGATGATATCTTTATTACCCGATCTACAATGGTGCTTAAGCCAGTTTTCATGGAATCGGTTTGAGTGACTACAACTAATTTCACCAATGACGAATCCCATACTGCACGTGCACCAATTTCCTTTTTATCTAATAAAACCACATCCACCAAAGCAATGCCTTTTTCAATATTTTCTTGAAAAATTCGTAATATTTTTTTCCTTTCTAACACCTGGTCCTTTTTAACCCACCCATTAATAAAATACCCAAGCGCCATCCCGCAAATTGTCGGTTCAATGTTATCAGCAAAAACATTATTTGTTCCGGCAGATATAGAAAAAAGAGGGATTTTCCGGCTATATTTAGCTACTAACCGATTCGTTCCATCTCCACCTAAAACAACTAAGGCTGAAACATTTGGTTTTTTGGAAATATATTGAGCAAAATGAGTAGTATCGGCTTCATCTCCAAAAACGGTTATTGGTGCTTTCTCAAACTCAATGTTTTTTAAAGATTTACCAACTTCATCAATAACCGTTTCAATCAGCTCATACGGATCGGGCATATAAATTAATTTTATTGGTGCAGTCGTTATTTGGTCAAATCCTAAAAGAATTCGAATAGTATAGTTGACCTTTTCTCGATTCCCAAATACTGATCCATGAGCAACTAATCTTCGTATATCTTTCCCAGCTGCTGGATTAACAACTAAGCCTATCGTATTCAGCTCAGTGGACCTCCTGCCCACCGGTTAAGTTAATTGCTTGACCGGTCATATAGTCGGACTGTGAAGAAGCAAGAAAAACCGCCAGGTTTGATATATCTTCAACAGTACAACCTCTTCCCAGAGGTACTTTTTCGACATAAATTTTTCGAACCTGTTCAGGAGGAACCCCTAATTTTACTGAATATTCTTTATCCAATAAATCCCACATTGGGGTTGAAAACACATTACCAGGGCAAATGGCATTGACATTGATATGAAAAGGGGCGAGATCGGTAGCAACACTTTGAGTTAGCCCTATTACCCCAAATTTTGCTGAACTATAAGCAGCCAGCCACAAGCCACCCTTCTTCCCTGACTTAGAACTAATATTGATAATTTTTCCACCTTTTTGTTCAACCATATATTTAGTTACTTCCTTGATACAGAGAAAAGTTCCCTTAAGGTCAACATCGATAATTGCATCCCAGGTTGATTCGGGAACGTCGGTTATAAAGTTGGCTTTAATTATCCCGGCTGAATTCACCAAAATATCAATTCTCCCAAAATGGTCATGAACCTGTCGAACTGCATTTTCTACATCTTTACTCTTGGTAACATCTAGCTGAATCGCTAAAGCTTGTTGTCCAAGAGATTTGACTTCTTGAGCTGTTTTCTCTGCACCTTCTAAATTTAAATCACAACAGGCAATTTGTGCTCCTTCTTTTGCAAAGCGGAGAGCAATTCCTTGTCCTATTCCCGAAGCAGAACCAGTGATAAAAGCAATTTTTTCTTTCAACGGTTGGATTTCCATATATATTTTCACCACCTGTTATTATAAATATTCGAAACCTTTCTTTTTAATAGATTCCGGTCCCAAAATCTTGTTTTTCGGTTCTCATCCTCACTTGTTTTTATCATTTTTTCTCTAGTTATAAATCAAAAAAAATAATAGGAGCTCTTTCTTCCCGATAGTAAAAGTTAACAAGTAAGAAAATGAATCTAACATTTAATGCTATTCTATAAAAAACTCACAACTGCTTTCAAGGCTTTTCCTTCTTTGACCAGCTGGATTCCCTCAACTACTTTTTCAAGGGGAACCACATGGGTAATCAAACCCTTGGCATTAATCCGCTTGGAATAAATCAGCTTGGCCGCTTCTTCATACTGAGAAGCATTAGAAGCAAACACTCCAAACACTCCTATCTCTTTATAATGGACAGTATTACTGTTGAATTGAATGGTTGGTTTGTCCTTGGGTAAACCACCAAATAGGCTAATGCGCCCTTGAGGAGCAATCATCTCCAAAGCTTGTTCTTGAGCCGATCCAGATGATGCTGCTACGATGATAACATCCGCTCCCAAACCATCGGTAATAGTCAACACTTCATCTTTTAGGTTCTTTTCGGCTGAGTTTATATAGTAATCGGCTTGTACTCGTTTAGCTAAGTTCAAACGTTCCCCGGATATATCAGCAATGATGATCTTACCGGCTCCTCGGTTTTTGGCTAATTCAACATGCATACATCCGATAGGACCCGATCCGATCACTAAAACAGTTTCTCCAAATCCAATGTTTAAATAGGATTGTCCATTTACAGCACAGGAAAGCGGTTCTACCAAGCTGGCTTCAAGCAAATCCATATCTGGCGGCAAAACGAGTAAATTGCCTTTATCAACGCCTGCTTTTGGTATTTTTAAATACTCGGCAAACCCCCCTGGAAAATGGTACCCGATGTATTCTTGGTCGGGACATAGATTTTGGAGACCACGTCGGCAATAATGACAGCGTCCACAGGAAATAACTGTTATCACCGAAACTTTATCTCCAATCTTATAACCCTCTACTCCCTTTCCTACCTCAACTATTTCAGCCGATATTTCATGACCAGTAATATGAGGCGGCTTCACTTTTGGGTGACCAAATTGGAAAATACGGACATCGGTTCCACAGATAGCACAGGCAGCTACCTTTAACAACACTTCACCGTCACCAATTTCTGGCTTCGGGACTTCACGAACTTCCATTTGACCTGGTCCGAGAAAATGCGCAGCTTTCATTTTATTTTCTCTCCTTTCTATTTCTAAAGGCAGTGATGTGTGACACATAATCAATTCCAATTTTTACCCCCATACTTATCTTCTCTCTTCAAGAGAGAAGGAATTGTTGTATTACCAATGGGCAGGGTCGTTTATTCTGCTATCGTGAATTGGAACCTGTGACAAGATTAAACCATCCCAAAATAAGTTTATTCTTGTAAACTTACTCCATCTACCAAACCGGAAAACTATATTTTTTTACTTTTCCATCTCCATTATCAATACCAATCACTATTCTTTAATTTTTATAAATACATTGTTTAAGAGCTGGATATAAGTGTTTATAAACTTCATATTTTTCAAGGTACCGATTGGCGTTGGTTGGATTTGGTTCATATACTTGTTTTACCTGGACAATCGAGTTAACTAATGAAGAAAAATCCTCAATATTTTCTCTGGCTTTTCTTCCTAATAAAGCCGCTCCTAAGCAAGCAGCTTCGGAAACATTCAGGGTTTCAACTGGCAGGTTATATACATCAGCTTTAATCTGTAACCAATGTTCATTTCGTGCTCCTCCACCAATCGCACGTAAAGCTCTCACCTCAACTCCAGCATTTGAAAGTAACTCAAGATTAAATTTCATCTCCAAGCTAATTCCTTCTAAAAGAGCTTTCACCACTTCTTTATTGGTAGTTTGGAATTTTAATCCAACAATCATCCCGCAAGAATTCGTATCAAAATATGGGGTACCAGTGGTGGTAAAATGAGGGAGGACATAAAGGTTGGTTGGATCTTCTGGTAGTCCATCAAGAATGAGGTCATAAACATTTTTTTGAAGGAGTCGTGATTGTTCTTTTTCCAAGCCAGCGAAATTATCCCGATACCAGCGGAGAAGCTGCCCGCCGGTAAAATTATAAACTAAAGTGATAAAAAGATCGGAAACCGAATGATGATAACAACAAAGATTGTTTTCTCTCATCAAAGGTGTTAACACTAATTGAGAGATAGCCGGTGCTATACACTCCACGGTTCCGGTGGCATCCATTGCTAAATAAGGTCGAATGACGCCTGCTCCCAAAGCTCCTGATGGTTGGTCGTGAGCGCCACAAGCCACTAAGACTGGATGTGGCCATCCCATCTTTTTTCTGAAGGCCTCAGAAACAAGACCTATTGCTTGCCCTGATGGAAAGGGTTGGGCTAATTGATTCTCGTCAATCCCTGCTATATCTAAAATTTCTGACGACCATTGAGCTTTTTTTACATCAAACATCATAGTTCGACCCGCTAAAGAATAATTCATGGCTGGTTTTAATCCCAATCGGAATACAATAAAATCTTCGTAGCAAAGAAAATAGCGGGCTTTTGAAAATATATCGGGAGTATACTTTTTCCACCAAAGAATTTTATTAATCGTTCCAATCCCCGAGAGAGGCATTCCGGTAATTTTAAAAAATTTCTCTTCTCCCAGCTTTTCCTTCCAGAATGGAACGAACTCATCACCTCGCTCGTCAAAGGTTACCATGCTTCTTGCTAGGCAACCACCTTTTTCATCAACCGGAATGACCGCTTCGCCTTGTGCAGATATAGCTAAACTTACTGGGTAATCACCTCGATAGAAATTGGATACCTCCTGTAAACAATCTTCAACGGAACGAAAAACTTCGTCAGCATCCAATTCGATCCATCCCTGATTCAGTTGATATAAGGGGTATTCTCTATAGGCTTGGGCTACTGTACGACCCTCTTCATCAAAAGCGATCACTTTGCAGCCAGTTGTTCCAACATCGATACCCAAATAACTCAAATCCACTCACCTCTCCTATTTAGAAAATTCAATTCACCAATTCTTATTTATAATAAGCTTCCTATGTAACGCATTGCTTCAAGGGAATTTGCTTCTTTTTGAATTTGGTGAAGCGTCTTGAGATCAATCTTATTAACTACCTCTAACATATATTGAATATTTTCAATACTAAAGCGGCAGGCTTCAGCAGAATCCTCTCGATAAGGGAAAATGTCTAAACCCAACCATCCTTCATAACTGGATAAATTCAGGTAATAAATGAACTCGAGGGTTTCCCAGAAATGAACTGATCCAACCGCCATATCATCATCCCAATCCCGATAATTATCATTAAGATGAAGAACAAATAATTTTTCAAATTTATCCAAAAGAGCAACCACATTAGCCGGTGATTCTTTACAGTTGAAAGAATGACCTAAATCAACCGTTACCCCTACATTGGAACATCCAGTGGCATGAGAAAGATAGAGGGCTGTTCCCGAAGAATAAATTGTTGAATGGGTCCGAGGTTCACGAAGCTTATATTCAAGGCTAAGACGTACTCGAGGATTATGTTGGGCAATTTCAATCAATGCTTCAACTAATAAATTCCATTGTGCAACATAATTAATCTGAAAGGGATAATCAAAACCATCCTGACCTGGCCAGAGATTCATTACACCCGCTTCCAGATACTCAGCAATATCCATTGCTTTTTTGGAATAATCGATTGCCTTTTTTCTTAATTCGGAATCTTCTGACATCAGACTTCCCCGGGCAAAAATTGGATCACTAAACAAATCCACATCACAACAGGCTAATTTTAAGCCCCGATCTTGGAGTGCTTTTTTAACAAAATCGACGTTATTTTCATTAAGTGGTTGAGGATAATGCATCATTACGCCAGTGAGATTAGGAACCGCAGCGATTCGATCTAATGACTCTTCGATGTTCCCACCTGATTTGTATCCAGTTACACAAAACCGATCGGGGGTCGCCCCAAAAACCCATATACCGGTGGAAAATCCTTTACTTTTCATTGACTTTATCCTCCTTTTGTTTCTATCCTGATAATATAAAATAATTTTATGTTACCATCATCCTAAGCGGTGCTTTCCCGCGTGAGGATCCCATCTGGCGCCACCGGCGTCATCCTGAGGCTTCGCTTTATGAAGCCGTGAGGATCTCATCATTTTATCTTTTTCTTTAAAAAATTTTTACTAAATGAGATTGCCACGTCGCCGAGCTCCTCGCAATGACGGAGCAGTAAAAAATTCAAATCCCCCTTACCCCCTTTGCTAAAGGGGGAAATTAATCTGCGTATATATAGTTTCATCCTCATCTGGTGTCATCAAAGTGGCATGAGGGTCTAATAACTATTTTAAAAAACCTGGTAATATTAATCTCCTTTTTTATTAAAAATGGGGATAAAATAACTACTGTTCTTCTCGGGTCAGATCACTGATCATTCTGTTGACTTTTAACAAATCTTTATATATTAACTGATATATCTGATAACGATTATTATAGTTTTGTAAATAGCTATTGTTTGGCTGGATGGAATCCTCAAAGGAAACCATGGCATCAATTGCCTCTTCAAAGCTTTTGAATACTCCCTTGGCAACTCCTGCCAACATAGCAGTTCCAAGAGCAACTGCTTCACCAGTTTTTGGAATGATCAAGGCTTTCTGAAGAATGTCAGCTTTAATCTGAAGCCACGCTCTCGAACGAGAACCACCACCAATCACTCGCAAGCTGTTGATAGGTAAACCGAACCTTTCATATAAATCTAAATTTATTTTCATCTCATAAGTGAGGCTTTCCAAAATCGCTTTTACTACTTCTTCCTTGCTGGTTGCTAAAGTAAGGCCAATTATTGCCCCTCGTGACTTTTCATCAAGGTATGGTGTTCCCGTGCCGGAAAAATGCGGAAGAACAAATACTGAGGCAGGCTTATCCGGTATTTCCTTTAATAATAGATCGTATGCGCTCCCACCAATTTGGGCTGCTTTTTCAAGTTCCTCAAATCCAAACTCATCTCGAAACCAACGAAGCACAACCGCACCTGACGCTATATACGCCAGAGTAATGTAGGAATCTTTCACAACATGAGGATAACAGCAAAAACTGTTTTCCAACATTTCTCTGCTAAAAAAGGCGCTTCCCCCAAGATTGAGCGCAACGCATTCGGAGGTTCCTATTCCATACATCGCTTCACCTGGGTTTTTCACTCCACATCCCAAAACTCCACAAGGCTGGTCATGGCCTCCAGTGGCAATTAAAAGATTTTTTGGAAGGCCGCTTATGCCAGATACTTTTGAGCTAATGGTTCCAGCTATGCTTCCAGAGGGAATGGCTCGAGAGAGATTTTGTGGGTCAACACCTGCCAATTTACAAATTTTTCCCGACCATTCTTTTTTGACTACATCAAAAAGCATAGTTCGAGCCGCCAAAGAATAGTCGATTACTGGTTGATCTTCCGTCAATCGATAAATAATATAATCCTCAACACAACAAAACTTCCAGGTTTTTTTAAAAACGTCTGGACAATGGTCTTTGAGCCATAATATTTTATTAACCGTATACATACCATGCAGAGGCATGCCGGTTATTCGAAAAATATTATAAGGGTTTTCTCTTTCTAACCAGTAATCAATATAAGTATGGGCTCGAGTATCGAAATTTGCCAGAGCATTATAAAGTGCTTTACCAGATCTATCAATTGGAATAAGCGTTTCCCCATGAGAGGTAACGGCTACGACTTCTATTGGTTCTTTTGACTTTTTCGTAGCCTCGTTAAGTGCATCAAGAACGCTTTCCCAAATATGTTCGGGATTAATCTCCAACCAACCCGGCTGAGGTGTTATAAAAGGATATTCACGGTATGATTGAGCAACCATAGTTCCATCTTCACGAAAAAGGACAACTTTACAACCACTCGTTCCTACATCCAAACCAGCCAAAACCAATGATACCCTCTCCCTCCATCAATTCGATGTATTTTTATATTTTTTATGGCAAAAGCCTTGAATCTAAGGTAAAATTTAAATTTCCCGTTTTCTATCCTGAAAACCAACGGGCATGATAACAAGCCCCTACCAAAGAATATAAAATTGTAGGGGCACAATGTATTGTGCCCACTCTTTAATTAATGTAGCGACCTGCCATGGCAGGTCGAATCTTGGATTTTCATCCTCATTTGGTGTCACCAAATTGGCATGAAGGTCTATCCTGAAAATACCGAAACGGGTAATAAATGATTAAAAAAATGGGAAAGGCACACCCCCCTGAATCCCCCCTCAATGGGGGAATGAATAATTCCCCTCCTTGGAGGGGTGCCGCTTAGCGGGGGGAGGGTGTTTTTGGTTTTTTTAATGGTTACCCTGAGACAATGAGAAAGTTACATAATTTAAATTTTTTAAATGCGATTGCCACGTCGTCAAACCAAATAACAGTTGGTCTCCTCGCTATGACGGTTTAGATAGGTATTTACTTCCTCGTCTGGCACTTAAAAAAGTGGCATAGATATCTGTTCTCATTTATCAAAGCAAAAAGAAATTTATTATGAATCTGAGCTTCATTTTATTAATCTCTATTTTATCAGGTCTTCATACTCCCTTTAAAAAAACGAGATTGAAAAACTAAAAACATCGCCACCACTAATACAACAACCATAATGAAGATAAAACGAAGCCCCATATAATCAGAAAAAATTCCAAACAACCAGGGGAAGAGCAAAGCACCGGTTCCTCCTAAGGCCACTACCACCCCAATGGCAGTAGCCTGCATTTCCTCAATATTTTTAGCAACTACGGCTACGACCAAAGGCCAGATGCCAGAAAAACCAAAACCGATCCCCATAAAGGATAATATAACCAAGGGAATACTATTGGTCATAAGAAGTAAAAATAAAAAAACCAAGCTAATAATGGATGAAATCCGTAAAAGAACTCCATAGTGATTACGCTGGGAAAGATAAGCAAAAACTATTCTTCCAATGGTTATCATCCCCCAATATCCAGCCATGGCTACCCCGCCTAAATACAAATTTCCTTTTAGTCCTTTTACAATATAGGTACTCATCCAGGAGGAGCTGGCGATCTCAGACCCTACATAAAGCAACATCGCCAAACAACTTACCGCCAAGAAAGCTTTCCAACGTTGATATAAAATCAGAATACTCCCACTGGTAATTCCTTTTTTTTCTTTTTGAAATAATTTTTTTTCAAAGTAAATTAGAAAAAATAAACCAATAGAAACAATCCCGGGGATGAGATATAAATATCTCCAGCTAAAACCTATTCCTAACAGATATCCAGTCAAAAAAGGACCGCTGGCAGCTCCGATTCCAAAAAAAATCTGACTCATGTTCAAGGCAAATCCCTCTCGACCATTAAAAACTTGCGAGATAAAACCAGTCATGGGTGCTTCACAAAAACCTCCACCCAACCCCATAATTAACATCCCCAATTCAATAAAAAGAAAAGAATGAGCTGTGCTTATACAAAAAAAACCGATCCCAAGAAATAATTGACTCAGAACTATTATTGGTTTTTTTCCGAAATGGTCACAAAGAAAACCACTGGAAAAAGTGGTGATCACATAGGTTAAATAATAAAGGAAAAAAAGTCTTCCGGCTCGACCGGCGGTTACTTGGAAAATGTCCATCCATTTAGGGAGAGCCGCACCAGTAATGATCATTGAGATTGCTAAAAAATAAAGTACGAAACCAATCATAAAATAAAACTTGATTTCAGTTTTTCGATCCATTTCATGTTCCTTAGTTTTTTTTAAAAAGTGACGAGTGTTATCGAACTAACACATAAATATTAAAAAACATCTCCTTTAATTTAAAGTTTTTTAATAAGAATTAAATGTTTTATGAATTTTCCATACTTTTTTATTCCTACTTGGAAAATCAGGGAAATTGAATTCTAATTTATGAAAGTCACTCTTATCCTCAACTGGTTCTATTGCTCTATCGCATGAACAATTATTCTGCTCACTCATTTAGAGGTTTTACAAATTTAATTCTGCTAAAATTTATATAAAAATTTAAGGGGCGCAATAGAATTGCGCCCGTTGGGGATTTCTCCATAAAATATAACTTCTATTAAGCTTAAATATCACTCTTGCCAAATAATTTCAATTATTCTAATAACTCTTTTACTGTCTTAACTACATCTTTAGCTTGGGGAATGGAGTTATCTTCTAAATATCGGCTACAGGGAACCGGTGCATCGGCGGCACATAATCGCACCATGGGAGCATCAAGATAATCAAAGGCATTCTCCATAATTTGCATCCCAATTTCTCCCCCGGGTCCACCGGTCTTACAGGCTTCGGAAACAATTACTACTTTTCCGGTTTTCTTTACTGAAGTTACAATGGTATCGATATCTAAAGGTAACAGGGTTCGGGGGTCAATAACTTCAATATGAATACCTTCTTTTTCCAATATTTCGGCGGCTTCCATGGCAACCAATAACATCCGCGAATATGCAATAACCGTTACATCAGTACCTGATTTTTTAACATCAGCAACTCCTATTGGGA
Organism: Candidatus Atribacteria bacterium ADurb.Bin276; assembly: GCA_002069605.1. Taxonomy (NCBI): domain Bacteria; kingdom Pseudomonadati; phylum Atribacterota; class Atribacteria; order Atribacterales; family Atribacteraceae; genus Atribacter; species Candidatus Atribacter allofermentans. Next base: position 27,536 of record MWBQ01000033.1, on the reverse strand, counting down.
TAAGATACTCATCATCAGGAACTAAACCTTTGGTGTTATACAACATTTTATGTTCGATAAAAATTATTGGATTATCTTCTCGAACAGCCGACTTGAGAAGACCTTTTGCATCGAAAGGAGTGGCTGGCATTACTACCTTTAGACCAGGAACATGCATAAACCAGGCTTCCAGGCTTTGAGCATGGTGGGCTCCTGAAGATCGGCCGCAGCCACCTTCAGTACGAATAACCATTGGAACTCGAGCTTTCCCACCAAACATATAACGAATCTTTGCTCCCTGATTATAAATTTGGTCCATAGCTAATCCAGCAAAATCCACATACATCAGTTCACCAACTGGACGAAGACCAGTTATCGCCGCACCGACACAACATCCAACAATGGCCGCCTCAGAGATGGGGGTATTTCTTACTCTTTCATCACCAAAATCCTGCCACAATCCCCGAGTTACTCCATAAGCCCCACCGTATAAACCAATGTCCTCTCCAATCAATACTACGTTGGGGTCATGATTGAGCTCTTCTCTTAAGGCTTCATTTAATGCATCACGATAGGTAATATTTCTAAGTTTTTGATTATCGCTATATTCGTTAAAAGAGAGAACGATTTTGGCTCCTTTTTTTCGTTCTTTTTCAGCAAAATCTTCTTCAACATAGACGTCTTTGACTATTTCTTCCAGCGGGGGATAGGGGCTTGATTCGGCAAATTCTACCGCTTCAGCTATTTCATTTTCTACTTCTTCATCAATAGTTTGAATTTCTTCTTCGGTCGCAACAGTGTTTTCAAGCAACCATTTTCGAAACCGCTTTATTGCATCACGTTCTTTCCACTGTTTTTCTTCATCTTTGGTCCGGTAAGCTCTTGGATCGTTTTTGGAGTGGCCTAAGTATCGATAGGTCTTACATTCAATAAGTGTTGGACCTTCTCCTCGACGAGCTTTCTCTGCTGCTTGTTCAACAGCTTCCATAACGGCTAATACATCCATCCCATCTACTACTATACCTGGCATTCCATAAGCTTGACCTCGCTCAGCAATATCTAAAATAGGAAAAGCTTCTCGCACCGGCGTTGACATGGCATAAAGATTATTTTCGCATACATAAACGACCGGTAATTTCCAGGTAGCCGCCATATTCACTGCTTCATGGAAAGCTCCGGTATTGGATGCTCCATCGCCAAAAAAGCATACTGTAACCTTCCCAGTTTTTTTATACTTACCAGTCAATCCTGAACCAGTTGCGATTGGGATACCACCCCCTACAATCCCATTGGCACCAAGATTTCCAGCGTTAAGGTCAGCAATGTGAAGTGATCCTCCTTTACCCTTGCAATACCCGGTTATTTTCCCAAATAACTCGGCCATCATTTCCCGCAAAGTAGCACCTTTCGCGATACAATGACCATGCCCACGATGGGTAGAGGTAATATAGTCATCCGGGTGAATCGCATTGCAGGCTCCAACAGCAACGGCTTCCTCACCTATATAAAGATGAGTTGTCCCTCGGATTTTATCCTGAGAAAAAAGATCACTTACCGTTTCTTCAAAACGGCGGATACGAAGCATATCCTTATACATTTGAAGTAATTTGTCTTTTGACTCCAAGGTAAACACCTCCAAAAATTAGGCGAATCACAGCAAGTTGTGATAGCTTAACCGCTTATAATTTCAGTTTAAAACTCAATCTATCCAATCATTTGCGATGATTTTATGGTTTGACGATTATTTTCAGATAATTTCCCTTCTCGGCTTCAACTAACATGGCAGGAAGCTCTTCTAAAGATATGACCTTACTAATTATCTGAGAAGCATTGACTCTTTTCCCCGCCATCAACTCAATACACTTATGAATATGGTTTGAAGTTGTTCCACTGGTACCATGAATAAAGAGTTCTTTATAATGTATGACATTGCTGTCGAGGTTCACCAGGTGGTCATCTTTCGGCAACCCTCCGAAAAAGTTGATTCGGGCTTGGTTAGCAGCCAGATCCAACGCCATTTCTTGTGCTTTTCGAGCAGGAGCGGAAATGATAATAACCGAAGGACCAATTCCATTGGTCGCCTTCATCAGAACTTCTTTCAGATCTTCCTGCATGGGATTCACATAAATATCAGCTCCGAACTGACGAGCCAAGTTCAATCGACCCTCCTGGAATTCAGAAATGATGACTTTCGTTGCTCCAAGGGTTTTTGCTAAAGAAATATGCATGCAACCTATTGGTCCGGCTCCAATAATTAAGACATGATCACCAACTCCAACTTGGGACAACATCTGACCATTTAAAGCGCAAGCCATTGGTTCTGCAATAGCAGCTTCTTCCAAAGCCAAGTCGTCTTTAATCAGAATGAGATTCCCTCGCCGAATGGCTTTTTCTGGAATCCGCATATATTCAGCGAAACCCCCGGGATAATAGTATCCAAAAGCTTCATAATTTTCTTTGAAAGTAAGGCACAGGTTGGTTAATCCCCGTCGGCAATAAAAACATTCACCGCAGGATACAATAGGATCAACTGCAACTTTATCCCCAACAGCATACCCCTTCACGTCTTTCCCAATTTCAGCGACAGTACCGGCAATCTCATGACCAACAATTTGGGGAATTTTTACACCGCGATGCCCATGACGAAAAATCCGCATATCGGTTCCACATATTGCACACGCACCGACTTTCAGAAGTATATCTCCCGGTCCAATTTCCGGAAGGGGACTTTCTTCAATTCTCAAATCGCCCGGTCCGTAGTAAACAGCTGCTTTCATTTACTCCACTCCTCTCAATTCTTCCCAGAGGGAAGTTTACAATTTATTTTCCTTCAATATCCGAAACCGCTCTCTAAACTGATAATAGGATTGGATAATTTTTTCACCAATATCGGTTTCAGGATCAAGATTACACAACTTATGAATGACTTCTTTAATCCCTTTGTCCTTAATCATTTTCTGGAGTTTTACCGCATCGGCATCCTTATTATAATCATAGTTCAATGCTAATCCGGTCACCTTTATTATTGCAGCTGGAAAGACTTTTTGAGATTGACAAAGAGCGATCCCTCCAATTATGCGGTCATCCTCACCAAGTTTGCGAATTGGGTCTCTCCCAACTCGATAAACTGTATCCATAAGTAACGGATTAAAGAAACGCTCCTTTAGATCTTCAACAAATTCGTTAACTTCAACTCGATCTAAATCCGGATACTTCCGAAGAATTGAAGTTGAAGTTTCATTGAGCACTTCATCAAGAAGATTTTTTATTTCTTCATCGGCAATTGCCTGATGAATGTATTCATATCCCTTCAAGTAACCGAAATAGGCTAGGGTTGCGTGACCTAAATTATGGATGAAGAGTTTTTTGTCAACCTCAGAAGGAAAATTTTGAACTGGTTTCAAACCCGAGATTTCAGGAAAAACTCCCTTCACAGCAGTCACATCATAAGGAAGTTTATGATAGGCTTCAGCAACAATAAACAGAGGGTCATCAACACCAAATCGCTTATCCATTACTGGAACCATACGGGCAACAACCGTTCCAACAAAACCAACTTTTTCCTGAAGAAATTGTTTTCCTTCGGTATTTAAATGAGTTTTCACTTCATTTTTAAAAAATTGAGGCGCATCTTTAAGATTTTCACACAAAAGAATATTGATAGGGATAGGATTTTCTTTGAGGCGAAGCTGAATCCCATCAGCTACTAAAGGAGCAATGGCCGGCAAATTTTTTACACCAACTGCTGTAAAAATAACCGATGAAACAGCAATAGCTTGTGAAATATTGTTTTTTTCTTCGGTCTGATAAGCAACTAAATTATCTATGGTCACATTTTTTTCTTGACCGTTTTTTTCTAATAACCGAAGGGGGTATTTTGAGCGAGCATTGAGAAGTTTAACAAGATCTGGATAGGCTTCAACAAAAACAATCCGATAACCCGATTCCCAAAGAAGATGACCAATAAAACCTCTTCCAATGTTACCTGCTCCAAATTGAACAGACTGGTTCATTCAAAAACCTCTCATTTCTTTTAAAATTTACGAGTGTTTACGAACAAAATCCATTACTTCATCAAAGTTCCCAACACCATCGGTAGCTCCCATAGCTTGAACGCACATGGCTCCACAGGCGTTCGCAAATCGGCCAGTTTCATATAAATCCCATTTTTTTAAATAGCCAACTAAGAAACCAGCAGCAAAAGCATCGCCAGCACCGGTTCCATCTACAGCTTTCACTTGGAAGGGAGGAACTAATATTTTTTCGTTTTGAGTCATGATAAAACTCCCTTCTTCTCCCATCTTGATAGCTACAATCTGAATACCATAATCGAGAAAAAATTTGGCATTATCCACTATATTCTGACGACCAGAAATACGGGTAGACTCATCCCGATTAGAAATAAATATATCGAGGAGAGGAAGGTAGGGCTCAATGACGTTGAGCCATTGTCCGCTGTCATCCCAATAAGTATCAATTGAAGTGGTAACGCCGGCTTCTTTAACCCGCTTTAAAAGAGCGGTTGTTTCAGGCCCATCAAAACCAGGCATTAAAAATGTACCTGTGATATGAACGATATCCGAGTCGTGAAAAAATTCATCTTGAATATCAGCATTTCTTAAGCTTTGATTAGCTCCTGCACAGTGAATAAAGGAACGCTCTCCCTGCTCATCGACTAAAACCATAGTTGCCGAGGTTGAATATTCTTGTGTTATGGTTATGCCTTTGGGATCAATCCCCTCTTTTCGAAGTGAATTGATGATAAATTCACCCAAACCATCTTGTCCAACTTTCCCCACCATCACCACTTCTTCGCCTAATTTTTTCAATACCACTCCGGTATTGTTAGCTCCTCCACCCACATGGAGTTCCATTTGTGGAATTAAAACCAATTTCCCTCTTTCTGGTAATCGATTGATAGGCCGACCTAAGAGATCGGCAACCAGGATTCCTATGCAAGTTACTTTGGCCATTTTTATCCCTCCAGAACTGATATTCGACTCATAATTTTCATTGCGGTCTTTTCATCGGTGATAAGTATATTGATAAAATGACCCCGGAGAGCTCCAAGAATAGCATCGGCTTTTTCTTCGCCACCAGCCACCCCGATTACATTGTGCATTTTTTGAATATTTTCAAGTGGCACTGCAACTGTTCTTCGATGTAAGGGCGTATCTAAAATGGTTCCATCAATGGTATAAAATTGACCCAAAATATCTCCTACTGCTCCTTTTTGTTTTAATGCTTCTAACTCATGATAATCTATAAATCCAGTTAAAGAGTAAATTGAATAACGAACATCAACCGTACCAATACCCACTAAAGACCATTTAGCCTGACAGGCAAGTTGAAGAGTATTTTGATTTATTCTTTCATTCAAATAAAAATTTCTTATTTCTTCACTTTCAACCACGGCTGGTGCATAAAGATAATAGCACTCACCTTCAAATATTGAAGCCAGTTTTTCCCCGATAGTATAGGGATTAAGCGAAGCTGAGGAAGTCAAGCCTCCAACCATGGTAACGAATTTAAGATTCTTGACTTTTGCCGAACGAATCGCTAAGGCCAGGTGTTTTAGGGTCCGCCCCCAGGCAATTCCAACCAAATCTCCATTATTTAAAACCTTTTCCATATACCAAGCCCCTGCTCGACCAATGCTTTCATAAATCTCTTTTTCCTGAGGGGTTGGGATTACTACAACATCTTGTAGCCCAAATTGTTTACGAATTATCGATTCAATTTTTAAACAATTGGAAAGAGGTGATTCAATCGATATCTTTATAATTCCATTTTTTTGCGCTTTGTCGATAAGTCTGGCAACTTTAGGTTGAGAAAGTTTTAATTGTTGGCCAATTTCATTTTGGGTGAGACCTTCCATATAATGAAGCCAAGCAATTCGAGTCATCAATTCAACATTTTCATCGGTAAGATTCATGGCTAATCCTTTAATTAAAAAATCAAAATATGAATAATCATTCATATTTTTAATATCCATTCAAATCTATTTTATATTTTTCCTTAATAATGTCAATATTTTATAAAATTATGAATATTATTTCAGCTTTAATTTATTAAATCACCCTTATTTTTTATTTTCCAGTTGCTAAAGCTAAAACTAATATGGTTTGACTTCCTGCTCGACGTAATACCAAGGAAAGACTATCCACAGTGGAACGAGAGGTTAAAACATCATCGATGATTAATATTTTTTTCTTTGCTAAAAATTTTTCATTCTCCACCCGAAAGGCGCCTTGGAGATTGAGCCTTCTCTCTTTCATGCTTAGCCCTACTTGTGGTAGAGTTTTCTTTTTCCGGGTTACGGCTTTACTGATGAGAGGTTTTTGTAAAACTTCAGAAATACCTCGTGCTAAGATTTCGGCTTGATTAAACTCTCTTTCACGAAGACGAGATTGATGGAGTGGTACCGGCAGAATTCCATCAATATCACGAAAGAAGGGATTTGAAGATAAAAATTCGACCAATAAATGAATAAATAAAATTCGTAACGATAGAATCTTTCGATACTTAAAAGCATGAATAGCATTTTTAATCGGGGGCTCATATAGAGTAATGGCTCGGGCAAGATCAAAAGAAAAAGGTTTTTCTCGGCATCGTCGACATTTGATTTGGCGATTATTTTGTACTGGCCTTCCACAAATCAAACAATAGGGGGAAATATCTTTTCGAATCATTTTTTCGCATACTTCGCATAAGGGATAGCCTGCCGACTCAGTAATATATTTTTTACAATTTACACAATTTTGAGGGAAAAAAAAGTGAAGTAACCCCTCACCGACTCCTTGTCGATTAAGCAAAACATTTCCTCCTTTCACAAAAAACAGTGATAAGTATAAATATCATTCCCCCCATACTCGTCTTCTTTTATTAAAAAAGAAGGATTTATTTGATTGTTTTGATTAATTTCCCACCCCCGAGAGAGATTCAAAGTTAATCGATGAACAATTCCCTTCATCTTCAGTCAGAAGGCGTTCATTTCTTTTCAAAAATATATTCGGAATAGATAATAATCTTTATATTTTCTGACAGCGAGGGCAAAAATACGTGCTTCGTTGAGCCATTTTAATTCTTACAATTGGAGTTCCACATACCAAACACGGCTTTCCTTCCCGATCATATACTTGCAAACAATTTTGAAAAAAACCACTTGAACCATTGGTGTGTTGATAATCACGAATAGTAGTTCCCTCGCATATAATTGCCTGATTAAGGATTAAGGGAATTGAATCAAATAATGATTTTCTCTCTTGGACGGTTAATTCTTTCATTCTTTTTTCCGGATGAATTTTACTTAAAAATAGAATCTCGCTGGCATAAATATTTCCAATTCCAGTTATCCAGGCTTGATTCATGAGAAAATTTTTTACTGGAAGTGTTTTGTTTATTAAGAGTTTTTCAAAATTATTCCAGGAATACTCGCTAAGCAACGGATCGAACCCAAGGTTTTCCATGACTTTTTCTCTTTCATTTTCAGTTAAATATTTAATTTTTCCAAAACGGCGGGCATCACAAAAAGAAATAAAACCCTGTGATAAAGTGATACGAGCTCTTTGAAACCGGAGATTTTCCTTGGCTTTGGTATATATTAAACTCCCAGTCATTCCCATATGAAAAAGGAGAGAACTTGAGTCATTAAAAATTAGGAAAAGATATTTCCCTTTTCGTATCAGGTCGGTAATAACCTTATTAAGGATATCCATGGAATGAATCTGAATTTTTTTATCATCTATTTCTAAATCAACTATTCTTTCTCCTAACAAAGGAAGTAAGAGTTCCCTTCTAATTATTTCAACTTCAGGCAGTTCCGGCATTCCTTTCCTCCTTTTCTATTTAAACCATAAAATACTGCTCAAAAAGTGGTTTTGATACGTCCAGCGTTTCTTAAAACATATTAAAAGAAGAATTTTAATCAATATGGGAACGGTTAACCAACATTTACACTATAAATAGTATAAAATAATCAATGAATTTATTTAATCCAAAGAATTAATAAAAAGATAAATTCCGAAGCACGTTTTAGTGATATTGAAAGGAGGACATAAAACTGTTCTATGATACAAACTGAAAATCTATGCAAGGCCTATAATGATTTACTGGTAGTGAACGAATTAAACCTCAAGGTAGAAAAAAACGATATTTATGGGTTTTTAGGTCCAAATGGGGCAGGAAAAACAACAACTATTATGATGCTTCTTGGGCTTGTTCCTAAATCCAGTGGAAAAATTTTTCTCCTTGGAAATGAAATGAAAACCAATGATGTCAAACTAAAAAGAAAGGTTGGTGTTGTTTCAGAAAGCCAGTATTTTTATCGTGACATGACCGCCTTAGAATACCTTAATTTCTTTGGTGAAATTTATGAAGTTGAAAATCGACCGAAGCGGATAGACAAATTAATGAATGCCGTTGGTTTAGAAAAAGAAAAAAATAAAAATCTCGGTGCTTATTCTAAAGGAATGCAACAAAAATTAGCCTTTGTGAAAGCCCTTCTCCATGATCCAGAGTTACTCATCCTTGATGAACCGGTAGCCAACCTCGACCCAACCGGTATTAAGCAAATACGTGATCTGATCGAAGAAGAGCATGAAACCGGTCGGACCGTGTTTGTCTCCTCTCATCTTCTCTCCGAAGTTGAAAAATTGTGTAAAAAAGTAGGAATTATCAATCAGGGGAAATTACTTGCCGAAGATAATATGGATAATATTAAAAGAAAATTATCTGATACGGTGACTATACGCATTGAATTGAATCAGGAAGCCCAAAATTTAGAGCCGGTTTTAAGCAATCTTCCCTTTATCCAAGCTTTTCAATGCAAAGAGAACAAAGTTGAAGTCCAGCTGAAAACCGATCGAGATTACCGTAAAGACCTTTCAGAAGCTATTTTTAATTCTGGGTATATCATCCTTGCTATGCAAGCGAAAGAAATGAGCTTAGAAGAAGCTTTTATTACTATCACCCAACAAAACATTTCGTTATTAACCAACCGAGGGAATGGACAATGAAAAAGAAAAAAACAACCATCCTTATTTCTACATTTATACTTGTTGTCTTGGCAGTTTTGTTCGTTTTCGTCTACTTCACCACCAGTACTAAATGGGGAACTCTCCAAGGTAAGGTGGTCGACGAGATATCTCAGGATGTGGTAAAGAAACTTCAAATTACTATTGATAGAAAATCGGACATTTTATATATGAGTAAAGATTATAAATTAACCCGGATTCCCCCAGGAAAACACACCCTTAAAGCTATTGCTCCCTATTACGAAGAAATCCAACAGGAAATAGACATTAAAAAAGGAATAAATGTGTTTGATTTTACCATGAAAGGGAAGGAAATCCCTGGTTTAGCTGGTATCATATGTTTCTCTGAGCCATCTGAGCAGGGTATTGAAGTTGAAATCCGCTTTAAAAATCATGAAGGGCAAGGCATATCCGATTATCCAGCCCTCCCCCTCACGCTTGAAGGTAAATTATATGTTCGTGATGGAGATGAAGATAATTATAGCCGGGGAAGAAAGCTTTTTGACGGCTCCATGAAGCTTTTCTGGGACCCAACTTCTTATTTAGCTCGAAATAAAGCTATTATACCCTGGAATGCTCTTGATATTGATACAGAAAACGAGAAATACGGTCTTATGGAGTTATTATTAACCACTCCACAGGGAATTTTTGAAGATGTCATTGAAAATGTAGAGCTTACTAAGAAGGAGGGTCAATAGCTGTGGCAAGCCAAGGAAGAATTACCAAGATTCTCCTAAAAAGAGACCTTTTATATAGCTTGTATAGTTGGGGTTATTATGGAGTGTTGTTTGTTTCCTTCTTCGCCTCATCTTTTATTTTAAAGAATTTTCTTGATGGAATTAGAGAAGACGATATTTTAGTGAGCGCATTTCCTCTTAATTATCCATTGTATATCACCATCATCATCATCTCACTCTACTTGGTACTCATTTCGGCGATTTCGATATCAAGGGAACGCGAACAAGGAACCTTAGAAGTTCTCTTCTACGGACCAGTTACTTCAAAGAATTTTCTAATGGCTAAATTTTGGAAAGACTTTTTTTTGGGTGTAATTTCATTAGGTTTTACTGCTGTTTACTTCTTCTTGGTGAGCTTTTTTACCAATTTAGGATTTACTCCTGGTCTGGTTCGTGCCTTGATTATGGGAGTATTTCTCATATCTTGTGTGGTTAGTTTTGGGCTTTTCATCTCCTCACTGACCAGCCGGGTAAGAAGTTCGGTCATCACGCTCATTGCGGTTTTTGGGGCATTCCTTGCCATCCAGTTTTCTTATAGTACCCTTTTAGGATTAGAAAAAGAATCCCTCCCGACTTCGCTTTTTTATGTTCGAGAAACACTTCAATTAGTTTTTAAGGGAATCAATTGGGTTTCACCCTTTGCCTATTTATCACGAGGTTTAGATTCGGTAATATTGGATAATTGGTCATTGTTCTTTACTAATGTTCTATATTGCATCGTGTATGTAGTGATTTTTCTCTCTCTTTCCATCTTCATCATGAACCGAAGAGGTGTCAAGGCATGAAAAAAAATTCTTTAACATTATTTATCCTCATTGTTATAAGCCTATTTGGAGTCTCAACTATTGCTATGGCTGAAGCTCCGGTTTTGCGAGAACAACTGGTATTTTCTTTGACTTCCTTTAACGGTTCAGGATACAGCAAAAGCTTCTGCCCAGCTACCGAAGAAACAATTTATCTGATTGCTAATGAATCCAGCATAATAAGCCCTCGAAAAACTATTGTCTATTTCTGGCCGATTACCCAAAAATATATGGCTGGTTTTAGTACTCTTAATGAAGAGGTTGCCGGTAAGCTGGAGTTAATACAAAATGGAAAAATTATTGAAACTCTCGATAAGGTTTCTTATTCACTCTATTACCCGAAAGGGTACTATTCAGAAAAAGCCGTGGTCTACACCGAGGCTTCTGCTATAGAATCCTTTGAAAAATATCAGTCGGCCGTTGAGCAATTTAATGCTCAATTACGACAATACTATGAAAATATGGCCCAATATCGTGAATCTTTTAATCGTTTTTTAGAAGAAGTAAGACGTCGTCGTGAAGCTGGAGACACTGGACCAATTAATATCCCCATCCCTCAAGAACCAAAGCCACCTGAGTTTGTTCAATTCTATTCAACCGAATTAGCTCAAGGCTTTGTTTTACAACTTCCGGTTGGATCTTATGAAATTCAACTTCGAGCCGAAGATGGTACGCTGGTCGAAGGGAGCGAAAAAAAAGTTATCGTTTTTGCTTCCCGTCGCCAAGGGGGCACTGGTTACGAAATAATTCCGGGAAACCGCTGGACGAAAAAAGAAAATTGTGATGAACCTTCATGGATTATCCATGCGATAGGAAAAAATGAACTTTACTTTAATCCTTTTCTTCAAGATGAATACAATGAGCTATACCACAACAAGCTAGTTGATCCTCAAAATGTCGGGCGATTAGAACGCTGGAAGTGGGTTCATGTTGATCCAATCGATAACATCAAAACCATTCTGGGATTTAAGCAGCAAATTCTCCAGTCAGTTGATAAGCAACCTTACTTTGTAAAGCAAATTCCCGGTGCTGAATTGGGATATGAAATTCTCAATTATAGCGATGAGCTTAAACAGCAGGGATACCAACCGACTTTCGAAAGTTATAAAGTTATTTTAGATCCAAATCTTCCTAAACGTGACTATTCTGTCTCATTGGTCCAATCCGATAACAACCAACCTGTTTCCAAAAGCGAGCGAGTAATAAGGTTATTGAAAAAAGATAACGCCGGCTATTTATATGCAATTCCATTTTTTCCTTTAATTGTTGCGCTAATCGTTATCCTATCCCGACGGAGTCATATTGAGAAATAATTTCTTTTGGTTGGACAATATAAAAAGCTGGAGAATTTTGTTACTCCAGCTTTTTTATACACTCAGTACCACTTAATTTTAAAAAATTCTCAGTTTTCCAAGAAAAAGAGGTAAATTTTAAAACCTATTTTACTTTTGGTTTTGGGAATTTACCTTGAAGTGCATTATAAACTAATTTTTTGACATCGGGTGAAAAATCTGAAGATAACATCCATTGCAGATAATCAGGGGTTTGTGATGCAAGTTGTTTTAGAGTCCAACCGAAATTTCTCCCAAAGTTGCATACAATCTCCCCGTTCGACCAGATGAACTTCCCTTCCGGATCCACATAATTATTAAGTTCTGGACGACATAATGCATGTAAACCCGCCACATTTTTTGGTAAATTCTGGTGAATTTCTAATTGCTTATCCAAAATTTCAGCAGCTGCTGTTGCATCGCCTTGAGCAGTATGGGCTAATTCCATCTCTTTCCCACAGTACTTCAAATAAGCGCTTTTTAAATCTCTTGGTTCGAGTAAATGGTAAAGTATTTGAACATCGACACATTTCTGATCTTTATTTTGGAAAGGAATACCCGCTCTTCTAAATTCTGCTTCAAGAAAAGGTATATCAAATTTCAACACATTGAATCCGGCTATATCGCAACCATCAAGAAAATCATTAATGATTGAGGCGTATTCTTGAAATTTTCGTTCATTTACTACATCTTCATCGGTAATACCGTGTATTGCTGTTGCTTGGTCAGGAATAGGTATTTCTGGATTTATTCGATGGCTTTTATACTCGTAATTTCCATCAGGAAATATTTTAAGAATCGATAGCTCAACTATTCTATCGACATTCGGTTGAAGACCAGTGGTTTCAACATCGATAAATGCAAGTGGTTTATCTAAAATCAAGTTTTTAAACATCAGGTTTCCAGCCCTCCTCAACAAACTATTATCTAAAGATAAATAATAAATCTTAGCTAACTATCCTTTTCATAAATTAAACCTTCATATTTTTTTAAAACCCGATCTCTCCATACCATAAAATCATTTTCAATCTCCTGTAGGATGGCAGCGTTTTTTGTTCTGCTGGAAGAATATTCAAGCATTTTATTTTTTATTTCCCGAGCTTCTCGATCTGGGGCGGGGAGGTTTTCCAGAAGGTGAACCGGAGGTGGATTTCCATTTTGGGCAATCCAAATATAATTTTGCATTTGATTATGAAACGTAATCACTGAATCAATTGAGGATTTTTGCCAAGTGTTGGGGATAAAAAAAGTGACCACACTTACAGCAATAAAAACCACCATAGCCCACTGAATGATTTCCTCGGCTTTTTTCTTCCATGCAAACCAACTTTCTCCAGGAGAAACGAGGTAACCCAAAAGCATTCCACTCAGCAAACCACCAATATGAGCACCATTATCTACTACCGGAGTTACAAAACCGATAAGTAAATTTATAAGGATAAAAGGAAGTAAACTTCTGGCGAGTCTATTTAAAGATGTGTTCCGGTATTTTAATCCACTAGCAAATAACGCACCAGCCAAACCGAAGATGGCACCACTCGCTCCAACGCTTACATTGGAATAATTCATTAAAAGCGAAAGCAGGCTCCCTCCCATTCCAGTGACAATGTAAATTATAAAAAACTTCTTTGCTCCATAGACTCCTTCAGCTAATCGGCCTAAATTATAGAGTGCATACATATTAAAGAAAAGGTGCCAGATGCTCCCATGAAGAAACATGCATAACAGAAGTCTTTGCCATTCTCCAGCAACAATGAGGGGGCCAAATTTCGCACCTAAACGGAGGAGTATTGGAACGGAAAAACCACCACTTATTAATGTTGTAAGAAAAAAAACTAAATTTAGTAGTATCAAAAAAAATACCATACAATAAATCCTCAATTTGAAATTAAAATGCGGGGTAATAGGCATTACCCCGCATTTCGCTCATATTATGAACCAACCTAAGTCGTTAACATTTTTTCCAATTCAGGTCGAACTTTTTCATCGCTGGCAACGTACTCATTTATTTCCATACTTAATTTAATCAGAATATATGCCCAATATATTCCTAAAGTTATAACACTTAATATAATAACCAAAGCCACACTTCGTTGTGGTATTCGGAAGATATAGCTTTCTGAATTATATCCCTTGGCTCCCTTGAGATATGAATATATCTTATCTTTCATGTCTGAAACCTTGCTGGTTGCTTTAAAAATATTCGATAAGTATATTGCCAGAAAAACAAAACCGATCAAGTAGAGAAGGAATGAATACCAGCCAACAAATTGGGCAATAATATACAATACCAAATAGATATAAAATGGCCATGCTTGAACCAAAAAATCTTCCAATCGATTCACAAAAAAACCAATTTCTCCACGAAGTGGATCTTGCAACTGATCTTTGGCATGGGTAAAAATATGTTTGGTATTCTTGATATTGTTGTTAATAACATTCCCCCATTGATAAAGCACTACTGCTTGGAGAATCGCACTGATTAATGCAAAAACCACTGCAATGACTACCGTGCCACCTGCCGCCACCGCCCCGGTTGCAACATCTCCAGTTGTGACCTCAGAAACTGCTGCAAAACCACCAATTATAGATACTATTGGTGTTAAAATAATAAATATAACCGCTAAAACAGCAGAAATTACACTTACGCGGTTTTCTTGTAAGAAACCTGAAACTGCCATGACACAACCCCCCTCAACCAATTTTTGATTCACTTTAAAATACCATAAGAATGAAAAAAATAAAAACCCCTCATTAACTATTTTTTCGAAAAAGATAAGGTTTTCTCTTCTTTTTCAGAAAATTTTTCATCAACTAATTCAGGAATCCATTTTCCACAGCGACTCCCCCACAGAGCTTTTACTTTACTCTCTTCTTTCAAAACTACAATCTCGCAACTATTGGGGCAATCATCGCAAGTAAAGCTTCGATTTTCATAAGAACGATTTATCACTTCAAAACCCTGGAATGAAGTTTTTTCTTGTTTTGTACCTAACACTAAAAGAGCTGCACCCCATGCGCCCATGATCCCATATTCTTGGGGAACAATAATTTTATACTTTCCTTGGTAAAAATCGTGGAAAGCTTGAACGATCCCTTGATTGGCGGCAACACCACCTTGAAAAACGATAGGGTCCAATATGGTTTTTCCGGTTGCCAAATTGTTTATAAAATTTCGAACTAATGCTTCACAAAGACCACGGATGATTTCTGGTTTACCAAAACCCAGTTGCTGCTTATGGATCATATCCGATTCTGCAAATACCGTACAACGTCCGGCAATTCGTACTGATTGTTGAGCTTGTAAAGCTAATTTACCAAATTCTTCAATGGGGATGCCCAAACGAACTGCCTGATGTTCCAAAAATGAACCAGTTCCTGCGGCACAAATAGTGTTCATAGCAAAGTCTTCCACTACCTGGTCACGAATAATGATCAGTTTGGAATCCTGCCCACCTATTTCAAAAACCGTTCTCACTTCAGGCAGAAGAGTTATGGCTGCAACTGCATGAGCAGTAATTTCATTTTTCACCATATCAGCTCCAACAACTACTCCTGCTAAATGGCGTGCACTACCTGTAGTTCCCACCCCCCGTATTACACCTCCAGGTGGATAGTGGGATTTTATATACTTAAGACCGGTTTTTAAAGCAGCAATCGGGTCACCGCTGGTTTTTAAATAACAACTAGAGTAAATTTCTTTATCGGTTGTAACTAAGGCAAATTTTGTTGTCACTGAACCAACATCAACCCCGAGATAAAGATCCATTATATCTAACCTCCAGCCATCCCACTTTTAACCATTCATAAAAGCCAATTTTTGTTACTATTTATGAGCACGATGCTTCTCGAACATTTTGTTGGCGACGCATTTCCAAAACATCAACAAAAGCTTCAACTCGAGTTATCATTCCAGCCTCTCCGGCATGTTCATCAATAGCCAAATGAAGTATAGGAATATTGTATTCCCTTCCTACCCCTGCAACAACACTTTTCGCAACCGCCTCAGGCATGCAAGTAAAAGGATATAAATGAATAACTCCATCAAAACCTTGTTGGGCATATCGGATAGTACTTCCAACCGTGTCAATCCCTTCTCCACCTACAAATCTTTTAAGAAAAGGTTTAGCTAATTTCCAAGCTTCTTCTTTCTCTCTTGAACGGGTTAAAGGAAAAAAATTAAGAACATATTCAGCGGTTGAAACTGAATTGTCCACTAAGATACCCATATTTCCTAAAAGCTTTTCAATGTTAAAATTCACCCTAAATTCTTGTGCGATATAAACTTCACCCACAATACCTATCTTAATAGGTTCATTTTTTTCTATAGTATTAAGTTGAGATATTTCATGCAAGGCATTGCTCCGTATTTCTTCTAATTGAGCAACGGAAGTGATGTTTTTAATCTCTTTTAAGCTTTTTTCCATCAATCCATCAAGTTGTGAAGGTTCTTTTAATTTCCATCGAACCAGTCGGCTGGTTTTTTCCAAATCCTCAACATATCGAAGAACGTTCCAAGCTAATCGAACCGCTCGATGAATACGTGAAATCGACCATTTGCCTCCAACCATTGTTTTTAAGGAGGAAAAAAAGTTCTTCCAACCATACCGAGGCGAATCAATAAGCACAAAATTCACATCATAGCCCAGATCTTCAATAATTATTCTTTGAATTTGTCCATAATATCCAAAACGGCACGGACCGACTCCGCCAGCCATAAAAATAGTATCAGCTCCCTTTTCTATGCCTTCAATGAAATTGCCCAAGGTCACTTTCATTGGAAAACAGGCATTTTGAGGAGCGAGTTTTACTCCTATTTCAATAGTTTTTTTAGTAATTGGAGGTGGAGGAATAACTTCAATTCCCAGTGCTGGATAAAGAACCTCCAGAACCACATTCAGATGAGCAAGATGAGGAAAGGTTGCTTTCAAATGTTTCTGTCCTCCATTTCATCATATCAACAAAAGCTTCCAAGCGAGTTATCAAACCAGCCTCGCCAGTATGTTCATCAATCTCAAGGCGCAGGTAAGGAATAGAATAAACCTCTCTTTTTAACCACCGCTCGATGAGTTCACCAACCAGCGAATCGGGACCACATTCAAAAGATACTAAATGAACGAATCCTTTTATAGCCGGATCTTTTTGGTATATTGAATAGAGCGCGCTGCCTAATACTTCATTGGAAATCGTCCAAAAGCTGGGTTTAGGAATTTTTTTTAAAGCTTTTCGGATCTCCTTATTATCTATCATATCACTGGTAACAATTGAATAACCCATAGTATTCATTTTATGAAGAATATTCATGTTAATATAACTATCATTGATCAGGTAACTATGGCCTAATAAAAGAATTTTTTCCTGATAAGAGGTTAACATTGGATGGTTATCAATCAAATTTTCAGGAAAATATCCATTAGCAATTTTTTTTCGGTACTGAAAATGAGCCTCTTCAGCAATTTGAAGAGCGTGGTTTATTTTTCTGACATTCGAGGTAAATCGCTTCCCTATTTCAATAAAACCTTGTCGCCACCCAATAAAACCCCGGTCTCTCATATTGATTTCATCATCAATTATTCTTTCCTGGGGAATATTGAAGAGATTTCTAACGACATCGGGTAAACCAAGAATTTTCGGGCAATTATATTCATTTTTACAGAAACTCACCATACGGGGCACAAAAAGAGAATCAACCTTATCCTTTAAATAATGACAGTGCCCTAAAAATACTTTTACCGGAAAGCATATTTCATCCACTCCATAGGTAAGGCCTCGCTGAATAATGAGCTTATTGGTTGGTGGAGAAATTACCAGATCGGCACCTAATTCCTTTAAAAAAGTTGTCCAATAGGCATAAAAACGATAAAACAACAATCCTCGAGGAATACCAACTTTCAAACGGCATCCATCTCCTTGATATATCATCCTTATTTTAATGAATAAAACTCTATAACTACTATCTCTATCATAAACATCTTGATAGGTTTTTTATTGAAAACTTTCCCTTAATCCCAAGACTATATTATATTCATTAACCCAGGAAAAACAAAATAATTTCAAGTAACTTAGACTGTTAGGTGTAAAAGTTCATTTTTAAATAAAAGTTTTTCCCCCAGGATTAAGCTATGAATATTTTTTATTTTCCATATTGATTTTTCCCAAAGCTATTATATACTAAATGTAGTATGGTATCCAAAATATAAGTCTATATGTTGGGGTGCAAGATGCATTGTCCGGTTTGTGGTGAACCTGATTCTCGAGTAATAGATTCACGGGTTGCCGACGGAGGAAGTGGGGTGCGGCGAAGGAGAGAATGTCCTAAGTGTTTAAAAAGGTTTACTACTTATGAACGGTTAGAAAGGAAACCGTTGGTTATTATTAAAAAAGACGGGAGAAGGGAAATTTTTGACCGAGAAAAAGTTTTGAATGGGATGTTAAAAGCAGTCGAAAAGCGACCAATATCTGTAGAAATTTTAGAGTCCATAACTGATCTAATCGAAAAAGAGATACGGGATGAAGGATATGAAGAAGTGTCCTCGTCCCGAGTGGGAGAAAAGGTTATGGAAAAATTAAAGGAATTAGACCAGGTGGCTTATGTCCGTTTTGCCTCAGTATATCGAGAATTCCGAGATATCGACCAGTTTATGGAAATTTTAACTACTTTAAAGACCGGAGAGAAACAATAGTTCTACAAACCAATGCTATTTATTAATTCAGTTCACTAATTAGTTTTGTTGTTTTTTTCTTTTATTATCAATTTCTTAAAAAGTATATGGAGGGATTTTTGTGAGTAAATCTTTTGATGTTGATATATTAACACCCCAAAAAGTGCAAAAAAGGGATGGCCGAATCGTTCCCTTTGATCGAAAAAGAATAGAGAGAGCTATTTACAAAGCTTTTCAAGCGGTAGGTGAAACATCTGAAACAATCCCTAATGAGTTGAGTCAAGTGGTTACCAATCAGCTATTCGAAAAATTTGGAACGAACACCACTGTTGACATTGAAACCATACAGGATTTAGTAGAAGAAACTCTGATTCAATATGGCTATTCAAAGGTTTCAAAAGCCTATATTCTTTATCGGCGCAAAAGGCAGGAAGCCCGGGAAGCTCTCCAAGCCGCGGTGGATGTGGAAAAAATAGTCCAAGAATACCTTCTTAAAGCCGATTGGCGAACCCAGGAAAATTCCAATACCACTTATTCTTATCCAGGATTAGTCCTTCATGCTGCTGGTTCAGTAATGGCCCACTATACCCTCAATCGAATTTATCCCGATGAAGTAAGAGATGCCCACATAAATGCCGATGTTCATATCCATGACCTCTCTTATGGTATTACAGCCTATTGTGCAGGTTGGTCAATAGAAGAACTTATTCGAGAAGGCTTTGGAGGTGTTAAGGATAAGGTTGCAGCCGGTCCAGCTAAACACCTATCAGCGCTTACTGGACAAATGGTAAATTTCTTGGGAACCATGCAAATGGAGTTTGCCGGTGCTCAGGCTTTCAACTCCGTAGACACTTATTTATCTCCCTTTGTTCGTTTTGACCATCTCGATTATCGGATGACCAAACAGCTCATTCAACAAATGGTGTTTGCCATGAATGTTCCCTCTCGCTGGGGGAGCCAAGCACCTTTCATCAATTTCTCTTTTGATTGGATTGTTCCAGAAGATATGAAAGAAAGACCAGTGATTATTGGTGGTAAAGAACAACCGGATTTAGGCTGTTATGGTGATTACCAGCAAGAAATGGATATGATCAATCGTGCTTTTATCGAAGTAATGTTGGAAGGCGACTTTGAAGGGAGAGTTTTTTCTTTCCCTATACCAACTTACAACATTACTGCTGATTTTCCCTGGGATTCAGAAAATGCTATGCTGCTTTGGCAATTAACTGCTAAATATGGTGTCCCATATTTTCAGAACTTTATTTCTAGTTCCCTGAAGCCGGGTGACGTTCGATCCATGTGCTGCCGCCTTCAACTTGATTTAAGAGTCCTTCGTAATCGAGGAGGAGGTTTATTCGGATCAGCGGATAAAACTGGTTCAATTGGTGTTGTCACCATAAATCTGCCAAGAATCGGCTATCTCAGTAAGGACGAGGAAGATTTTTTTGCCCGGTTAAAAGCGAAGATGAATATTGCTAAAACTGCTCTGGAAATAAAAAGAAAAGTTGTTGAACGGAACATGAAAAACGGTCTTCTTCCTTATACAAAAAGATACTTGGGGACCTTCAAAAATCATTTTTCAACCATTGGGTTGGTGGGCATGAATGAAGCCTGTATTAATTTTATTGGAAAAAATATTGCCGACCCAGAAGGAAAATCTTTTGCCTTGAAAATTCTCAAGTATATGCGAGAATGTCTGGCAGACTTCCAAGAAGAAACTGGGAATCTCTATAATCTGGAAGCTACCCCAGCCGAAGGCACCAGTTACCGCTTGGCAAAGCATGACAAAAAACATTTTCCCGATATTTATACCTCAGGAGAAAATGAGCCCTATTATACCAACAGTACCAATTTACCAGTAAACTATACTGATGATCCTTTTGAAGCCTTAGATCATCAAAAAGACTTGCAGGCTTTATATACGGGTGGTACGGTATTTCACGCTTTTATGCCCGAAACGCCCGAGCCCGAGACTGTCAAGCTCTTTATAAAGCGAGCTTGTGAGAAATATACTGTTCCCTATATTACCGTTACACCAACTTTTTCGGTCTGTCCAAATCATGGATATATTTCCGGTCGCATCTTCCAATGTCCGGAATGTGGAACTGATACTGAGGTATACTCTCGGGTAGTAGGATATTATCGGCCGGTTCAACGTTGGAACCACGGAAAGCAAGAAGAATTTAAACAACGCCAAGAATATGTGGTTTCAAATACTATTTGAAAGTTTAGTGGTTTAGAATTCCATGATCGAATCTGAATAAATTTATTCAATACAAAGAAATTATGATTTTTCGTGGCTGGCAAAAAGTAAGTTATATCGAATATCCAGGGAAGATAGCTACCGTCTTGTTTACTGGCGGTTGTAATTTTCGTTGTCCCTATTGCCACAATCCAGAATTAGTATTTTTAAAAGGATCCCTCCCTCAGATTCATGAAAGTATTGTTCTTGAGTTCCTGCTGAGAAGAAAAGGGATGGTTGATGCAGTTTGTATCACCGGGGGTGAACCGTTAATCCACGCCCCCGATCTTTTTCCCTTTTTGGAACAAGTTAAGCAAAAGGGATTTTTAATCAAAATCGATACCAATGGAAGTCTTTTTCAGCCATTCCAGCAAATTTTTCAAGCTGGTTTGGCTGACCTGTGGGGAATCGACTATAAACTTCCTTTTTCTCTATATAAAAAGGTTTTAGGAGAAAAATGGTATAAAAACTGTCAGTCGGTTTTAGACCTAGCGCTTAATAATCCAAATCAAGCCGAAATCCGTACCACCATTTATCCACCTTTTCACGATGAAAAAATCCTTTTTGAAATGGCTGAAAAGTGCTCCTCCGCTAATCATTGGTATTGGCAAAACTTTCATCCTCAAAAAACCCTAAGCGATGAGGCTCGTACTATTTCTCCATATGTACCCTCACTTCTCAACCAGTGGCGAGACCGAATTAATCACCAAATCCAGAAAGACCTAATTGTCATTCGGCCTTATTCTTGAACACATTTCTACCAATAAAAAAGGTTTATAATTTTACTTTTCTTTCATAAAAAATTCTTTGAATTGAATCAAGAGATACGGCTGCAACGACCACCACTCCGCTTACTGCAGTTTGCCAATAGGGAGAAATGCCAAAAATTACAATTATATTTTCAATAACTCCGGTTATCACGGCACCTAATACTGCACCAACAGGATTTCCTATGCCTCCCGCTGGTGAAACCCCTCCAATAACCGAAGAAGCAATTGATGGTAATACCCACTCTTGCCCAATTGCAGGTTGGGAGGAGCCAAGACGCGCCACCATTATCATACCAGCTAAGGCAGCAAACAATCCAGCCATCATGAAAGTTATTATCTGGACTCGTTCTACCCTGATCCCAAGTATTTTTGATGCTTCACGATTATTTCCCACAGAATACATATAACGACCAAAAATGGTATTTTGTGTAACAAATAATACCACCCCTGCAACACCAATCATAATGATAAAAGGTGCAGGAATCCCTAAAAAATCACCTTGACCTAAGAAATAAAGAGCTTTCGGAATGCCGGTTATCGCTCTTCCTTTAGAAATAACCAGGTTGAGACCGGTATAAACACCAGTCATCCCAACCGTAACGACCAAAGAATTCAAATTCAATTTTGCAACTAAAGCTCCATTAAGAAATCCACATCCCGCTCCCAATAAGAGACATAAACCAAAGGCAAGCCAATGATGAAACCCTAAGTTAATGATGAGCACTCCACCAATGACCCCGCAAAAACCTGCTATAGCGCCAACTGACAAATCCAATTCTCCAATAAGCAATAAACATGCTTGACCCAAGGCTATCATTCCGACAAATGCTAGAGACCTTGTTAAAGCCTGTAAATTATAACCACTTAAAAAATAAGGCGACAAAAGTGAAGCAAGAATAACAAGAACAATAAGCGCAAAAATAACACCAATTGAACGTGTTTTTCTAACTATTTCCATCGTTTTTCTTAACTTCGAAACATTCTCTCTCTGTGCCATTTCAAACACTCCAAAACTATATTATTTAGCAGCAACTTGCTCTATATCATTAACATTGATTGCTGATGCAATAATTTCTGAGGTTTTAACCTTACTTGGGTCGAATTCACCAGTTATTTTTCCTCGATAAACAGTAATAAGCCGATTACAACATCTCATTAATTCTTCAAGTTCTGAAGATACTAAAATTATTCCAATCTTTTCTTTTTCAGCAAGATCTTTCATAATTTTATATATTTCGGTTTTCGTCATGACATCAATTCCCTTGGTTGGTTCATCAAAAATGATTACTTTTGGAGTTGGCGAACAAAACATTGCACGTCCAACAATAACTTTTTGTTGATTTCCTCCACTTAGAAATCTTATCGGTGTTTCTATTGAAGATGTTTTTACCGAATATACTTTTACCAACTCTTCGGTCATTGATTTTTCTTTCTTTGCTGATACCACAACCCCATTAAGTACTTTTTCCCCGAGAGCAACCCCAACATTATGACGAACACTTAAATATGGAAATATCCCTTGTTGCTTTCGTTCTTCAGGAAGGTAAAATACTCCACCTTGGATGGCAAAATGAGGGCTCCCGAGCTTTAACGGTTTTCCATCAACTTGTACCTCTCCTTCAGCCACATATCTATACCCCAAAATAGTCTGCATAATTTCAGAACGCCCTGCTCCAACTAAACCGTAAAATCCCAGTATTTCTCCTCGGTGTAGTTCAAAATTAATATTTAAAAACCCTTTACCGGTTAGATTTTTTACTTCTAATATAAGTTCTCCTTGATTCTTGGTAGGACGGAAGATAATTCTTTCATCAATTTCTTTCCCCGACATCATTTTTATTATCCAGTTTCTATCAACATCTGAAGCCTTTGAATAACCAACTTTTTTCCCATCTCTGAGAACGGTTATTTCATCACCTATAGCAAATACTTCTTCAAGCTTATGAGATATATATATTATTGCTTTCCCCTCTTTCTTGAGTTGGTTTACTACTTGAAATAGACGCTTGGTATCTTCAATGGTCAAACTGGTTGTTGGCTCATCAAGGATTATAATCTCACAGTCTTCGATGATTAGCGCACGAGCTATTTGCAATAATTGTTTACTCGAAGGAGAAATATCATTTACGCTAGTCTCAGCTTTTTCAGCAACGTGGAATTTTTCTAAGAGAGGGGCTGCCATTTTAAATATTTTACTTTTACTCGAATAAAATCGATTTAACCCTTTCCTTTTAAAAGGTAATAATAAATTTTCTCCTACCGTCATATATTCAAATAATTGTAATTCTTGAGGAACATAAGCAACCTTATTAATAATTTCGGGGTTCTCAAAGATACTTTTATCTTCAATTTTTACATTTCCTTTTTCAGGATGATAAATACCAGTTAAAACTTTTACAAAAGTACTTTTACCAGCTCCATTCTCTCCTACAATACAATGGACTGTTCCTTTTTTACAAGCGAAATCGACTTCATTGAGAGCCACTACCCCTGGAAAAATTTTGGTAATACCGATTGCTTCTAAGATATAATCCATTTTTTCTTCCTGTCCTCATCCATTTTTATTAAAAACCACCCATAAAAAGTTGAACCTAAAAAGAGCAACTTTTTATGGGTGATACAATAATTAGTTCCTTTTAGTATCCTTTATATTCCTTTACATCATCAGGAATCATGTCTTTGGTTATTACAACAAAACCAGTATCAACTAACATTGGCGTAGCAATTCCTTGGTTCTGTAACCACATACAAAGAACTGCATACGCACCTTGCATTTTGGGTTTGGTACTATATGAAGATTCCACAACGCCTTCTTTTATCAAAACAATCAGTTGGTCTAAATCATCCAGGCCGACATGGATGATTTCTCCAACTTTTCCAGCCTCTTTAATGGCAAGACCGACTCCTATTGGTCCAGCTGCATTATGGGCTATCATACCATCAAGGTCAGGGTGGGCAGCAATGATTGCAGCTGCTTGCTTCTGAGCTTGTTCAATGCTATCGTTATCAACACCTTCGGCTACAATTTCTATCTCTGGTAGCTTGGAAAAAAACTCTTTTGAAGTTTCAAAACGTTTCTTATGATTGGGTGCAGTAGGAACTCCTTCAATGAGAGCTACTTTATAAACATCCTTCTTTTCTTTAGCTTTCATCAAATCCACGAGTCTCTGGCAGGCTCCAATCTGTTGGGCTACAAAATCATTATTAACCGTGGTAAGACCCATGCCTTCTGGAGCATAGGAATCAAATACTACAATGGGAATCCCACGGGCGAGAATTGCCTCTAAAACTGGCCTATTCCCCTCAGCATCAAGAAGGTCCAAAGTAATACCTGCTGGTTCAGTCGCTGCTGCTTGTTCGAGTATTCTGTTTTGTTCCACGACACTTGCGGTTGCTGGAGCCCTATAATCTATGACAAAGGTATCTCCAGTTATTTTTTCAAGAAACTCGGCCATTTCCTGTGCTCCTTGGTTAACTTTATCAAACCAAGGGTGAACTATCTTCGGTACGATCACATACTTATATTCTTTTGCCTGTGCTAAACCTAAACTGACAACAAACACTGTTAATAGTAAAATAGTTACAATAAACAAGCTCTTCTTCATTTTTCTTCCTCCCTTTTTAGTATTAATAAATACAAAAAATCCTATTCATTTGAATAGAGTTTTATTTTATCTATTATCATCACCTCTTTTCTAAACAAAAATTTTCTTCTCTACGCTTTTCAAAAAATCCAAACCCTTTTTGGCAATATCCTCAGGTTCAGCAATTTCTCTCCAGATCGCAACCTGACGACCAAACTCTTCCTTCATAATATCGGGCGTAAACGATTCAACAACTAACCACCTTTTATAACCAATTTCTTTCAAACCTTGAAATACCTCGTCCCATTCGATGTGACCATTACCAGGAATTCCTCTATTACTTGCACAACAATGAAAGTGGAAAAGTAAATCGCCAGCTGTTTTGATGGCATCATATAAATGATTTTCTTCAACATTCATTTGGAAAGTATCTAAATGAATTTTCAATTGAGGATGGTTAATTTCATTTATAAGAGTTTTCGCTTCTTCAGCAGTGTTTAGAAAATGGGATTCAAAACGGTTGACCGGTTCAAGAGCAAGAAATACTTTATAATCTTTAGCAAATTCTGCAACTTTGAATAAACTTTCCTTGCAAATTTCCCATTCTTCTCGAGTTCTCCCTTTTTTATTGCTTAATCCCCAAGGTGCATATATAACCCCTCCGATAACATCACTACCAAGTTTTGCAGCTTCTTCAACGCACTTTTTTAGAAAAGTAATTCCGTTTTCCCTAATGGCTTTATCGTTTGATGTAATATCGGTTTTTTCATCCAGTGATGTAGAACACAAACATTTAACATCCAATTTTTGTGCTTCTTTGACAATTTCATTGGATAAATTAGAAGATAAATAATCTTCGCTTAAAGAAATTTCAATTCCTTCGTAGCCAAGTTTTTTAACTTTTTCTAATACCGATATTCTTTCTTGTGTAAATTTTGGAAAAAACAACAAACCAAAAACACCATAGTGCATTTTAATCATCCTTTCCTTATTCATTATCATTTCTTTTATTTAAGTTTAAATATCTCCCTTTTTATGTCAATGAATTTTGATTTAAATTTATAAGTATTATTAATTATAAAATTTCTTATTACTGAATCTTTGATTAAATTATTTAAAGTTTTTATTTCGGTAAATTAACGTTTAGTTTACTTTATAAATATGATGCATTACAATGATCAAATTCTTTTAATTATTATGTTAATATAGTTTTCCCCATACTGAATGAAATAAACATAAAAAATAAATATATAAGTAATTATTTGATGGCAATTTTTATTCCCTTATAGCTTTTCTATCTTTTCCTGCATTTCTTTGGTTCGATTTGGATCAAGCGCCCCAGTAATGATATGGTATTTTACCGAACTTTTCTCAGGAATGATTCTCACATTACCAGCTGCTTTTTCATGAGTGTATCCTTCTGGATCACAAGTTCCCGGCAATAAAAATCCGTAGGCTTCTCGATCCCGGTTCCGTATAATCCAACGGGTTGCATGGTCAAGCTGATCCGGTCGGTAGGAAACATAATCTCCTGAACCATTAGGATGAACTTGTAAAAAATGTGTCCATCCTTGATCATCGGTTTTGGGAGATTTAAGATAAATAACCAATTCTGGAAAATAAGGATCTTCAGGAAGTATGGTTTGCATGCGTTCAGGATTGGTTTTAATAGTATTCACAAACTGAATATATTCTTCACTTAAAGGAATGTCCTTCGAATGAGCTGGAGTACTTTCCCGAAGTTTAATAAATTCTGGACTCCACGAAACTGGTTGTATCATTTTCCCGTAATCGATGGGTCGGAAATTGATATGGGTCATATACATATGCTCCATAGGATACTCAGAAAGATTATCGATTTGAATAATAATATCTAACAGGGATGATTGACTATGAATCTTAACAATTGGATAGGCTCGATAGTAGCTTGAGGTAAAGGCATCATTGTATTGGAATTCTCCGGTAATTGCTAAATAAAAACCTTTTTCGTCTTCACCAAAAAGTAACCGGGGATGGTCAAAATTTGCGTAAGGGAGCTCACCATGAAGTGGATGGGTGTCTTCTTTTCCTGGATTTCCGGTTCTTAAGGCTCCACAATGGTACATAAAACATCCGTAGGTATTGGCTATTGATTCAACATTTTTTGGTTCATCAAATTTTGAAAGCATTTTTATACTTCGCCCATAAAAAACCGCGTCCCAGATTTGATGTCCCTTATACGGTAAAACAGTTATATATCCCAACTCATTTTCTAATTTTACGGCATGAATTCCACTTTCAAAAATAAAAAGTGAGGCTTTTAAAGCCTTCCCTTTCACCAATTCCATCTCTTTATAATGGAACATTTCTTTCCTAATGATAACCTCACCCTGAAAAGCCATAATTCACCTCCT
>MWBQ01000032.1 GCA_002069605.1 Candidatus Atribacteria bacterium ADurb.Bin276 | reverse complement strand
GAGCGAGGCTTAAATTCTTTTCCATTAAAAAGGATTTCCCCTGAACTTCTGGTTTCAGCACAAGTCAATATCTTTATAAAGGTTGATTTTCCTGCACCATTTTCCCCAACAATACAATGAACAGTATTGTGACGAATATCCAAATCGATTCCTTTTAATGCAGCAACCCCGGGATAGTTTTTAGCAAGTCCTCGAACCTCAAGTATGTTTTTTTCCATAAAATTGACTCTCCTAAATCAGGCAGGAGGAGTCAAACCCCCTCCTACCTGAACCCACCTTCCTATTCCTCAATTTCTTTGGCTAAATCGACTTCTATTGCCCATTCATCTTTCACAAATTGTTCGATTTCTTCTTTACTCATATCCCATCCATTGACGACAAACGATATTACTGCTTCGTTTTTATCGGTTGCATACATATCCAATTCCCCATTAATAATTTTAAGTAGCATATCGATACATTTTTTGGCATTGCTCTTTGGTTGTAATGCCAAGGTAAGTTTGAAAGCTGAGTTTGGATCAGCCACTTTCACCAATTCGGGAACCGAACCATCTACACCAGCAAAAATTTCTGATACCGGAATTCTATCTTTGGCGTTTCCTCGCCCGGCCGCTTCAAAAGCTGCTAAAGATCCTAAAACATTTTCTGCATCATAACCAAACATAATATTGACATCGGGAAAACTCTGGAGAATATCTTCTGCAGTACTATAAGCGATTTCTCGATTACTCTTCCCGCCATTGAAAACCCATTCCATATCCGGAGCAACGTTCTGTACTCCTTGAATAAAAGCTTTGGTTCTCTGCTCATGAGCCCACTCAATGGAAGCATCGCTGATGGTAGCCACTTTTATCTTTTTATCAGGGAAATATTCCAATATTTTCTTAGCTGCCAATTCACCCATGGCAACAGCGCCCTGTTTTTCATCGATTTGCATAGTTGGATATTTCACATTTCCCGAACTGACATTCACGAAAGAAACGACCGGAATTCCAGCTTGTTGAGCAGCGTCTATCGACACTTCCATGGCTGCCTGATCATAAGCTTGGCAAATGATTCCGTCGACCTGTCGAGCAATAAGGTCTTCCATAGCTGCTGCTTGGACTTCTGGTTTCATTTGCCCATCCATCGGGATATACTCAATGCCTAAAGATTCACAATAGGCTTTCGCTGCCACCTGATGAGCTTGTTGATAAGAATCATGCAAACCCCAAAACACTTGCCCTATCACCAGCTTTTCTTGGGCTCCAGCATAAAATCCCACCGAAAGAATAAAAGCAATCACTAAAATTGAAACCAGCATTACCAATCTTTTTTTCACGACTTACTCCTCCTTTATAAATTATTTCTTTAGTCTTTTTTAAAATATTGATTTTATCAGGTTCAATATCACCCCCTAATCAAGAAAAAGCCTTTCCACGGCAGAAGTATTAAACTTTGGTATTCAATATCAACTGATCCATATAGGGCGAAAGAGGCTCAGGACCTTTATCGGTAATGAGAAAGGCACTTTCAAATCGAACCCCATTTGCTTCCGGGACCGAAAAGACACTCACATCCACACAGACTGTCATACCGGCCTGAAGAATATCATTGCTATTAGGCCCAAAAAAGGGAGCTTCAGCTTCCATTAGCCCTATAGTATGAGCAAAGGGACAGACGATATTTTTTCCATACCCTTGTTTGGTTACAAATTCATGGGTTACAGCATTAATATCTTTTCCAATCATCCCTGGCTTTAAATTGGATTTAGTAATCCGGTAGGCTTCAACCATATCGTTGATACAGCGTCTTTGTGCTTCATTGAACTTCCCACCAACCACCATGGTATAGCCAAATACTCCTGCATAACCATTATATCGAGGGCTGAGTCCCATCATCACCGTTTCACCAACTTGCAATTTCTTGTCCGAAGCTGTAGGAACTACTCCGCTGGTTCGCTCTCCGCTGGCAACAATAGCTTTAAAGGCAAACCAATTCGCCCCTAAGGATCGGGCTTTCCCCTCTCCAGCTCCAGCAATTTCGATCTCTGAAACACCTTCACGAACCAGGGGCTTCATCATCTGAAAAGATTGGTCGGCAATAGCAAAGGCTTTTCTGATCTGTTCTTGTTCCCAGGGTGATTTAATCTTCCGAAATTGTTCATATTCAGCAGTGATATCAACCAGATCGATTCCCAGTAAATCTTTTTTGAGTAGCTGATAGACTCCGAAGGGCATCTTATCCAGTCCAACCACACCCAGTTTTTGGCTTTTCCCTTTAATACCAATTTCATCAAAGACTTCGGCAAAAGAAGATATGGTAGCGTTCGGATATTCCTCCTCTGGAACCATAAAAACCGGTATATTTTTGGTCTTCTTAATTGCTGAATCGGTTTTGGCAAAAGGTTCCGATTCTGGCCCTCCCAAAATCATCGGTTCACCTTGACGGGGAATAAACAGGCAGCCACTCTCGAATTGTGGACACCAACCGGATAAATACCATCCATTAGCTATATTGAGTTCATCGTAATATACCAAAGTCCCTGGAAGATCTTTTGTGACAAGAAGGTCTTGTACTTTTTTTAAGCGAGATTTCATTTCATATTCTGGTAATAACATATTCCTTTCTCTCCTTTTATTTTATGTTTTTTATTTCAATGAAATACATGATTTTCTCTCAACAAGAATAGGAGACAACTCAATCCGTTGAGCGGGAAGGGGTTCATTTTCCTGCATTTTATCAATGACCAATTTTGCCGCTAAACGCCCCATTTCTGATCCCGGAATTTTCATGGTAGTAATTGGTGGATGGAAAAATCTCGCCATCTCAATATCGTCAAATCCCATCACCGATAGTCTGTCTGGAATAGAAATATTCATTTCATTGGCTTTTTGAAGTACTCCTATTGCCATTTCATCATTGGTTAATATGGCTGTGGGTGGATTGGATAGCAAAAAAAGTTTCTCCATACTCCGCGCTCCCCCATCAACGTTAAAATCCTCATTGTAAACAATATATTCACGGCGGATTGGGATACCATGAGATTGCAGGACTTTTAAGTAGCTGTTTTCTAATGCTCGAGAAAAATAATGATGTTCCGCTCCGGCTATTAAGCCTATATTTTTGTGACCTAAATTTATGAGATATTCGACTGCCTCCAGTGCTCCCCTTTTGTAATCACAGAGAACACAATCGAAACCAATTGGACCAATATCATCCACCATTACCACAATAAAACCATTTTCTTTAAGATAAAAAAGAAATTTTGGATCGGTTTCTCCAATGACGATTAAGTATTTCAGACTTTTTTCTGCAATAAAAAGGGGAAGATCGAGAGGAGTGTAATTATCCCGTTGGGATACTGATGATATCACTACGTTAAGCCGCTTCTCGAACATGGTTTTTTCAATCCCAGAGATAACACTTGAAAAAAAATAATGATCAGAATGAACGTATTCACCAAATAGCACGCCAACATATTTAGTATCATCGGAAAAAGGATGTTTTTTTTGGCTCAAAAACCGAGCGGACAGATTTGGTTGATAGTTCAAAAGGTTGATTGCTTTCAATACCCGGTCTTTGATTTCATCGCTCACGGCTTCTGAGCCATTGATTACCCTTGAAACCGTTGCAACACTTACACCAGCTTCTCGGGCTACATCTCGAATGGTTGGTGGCATGCTCTCTCCTTTAGGTTCTTTTTGTGTAACCGTTTTCAGCTTTCTTTCACACTTTCTCTCCATTGATGAGCCAGTCCTGCTGCCGAATAAAAATGTGCACCTTTATCTTTAAAAGCATCAATCACTTTAGATAGTTCAGTTAAGGCTCGGGGCCCACAGTTTTTGATAATAAATTGAAGAGGCTCAACGGTGGCCTCTCCATAAGAAAGGCGAGAAGGCATTTCAATGAATTCCCAGGGATGGATATATAAACAAAATACCGCCGGCAGGTTTCTATCGGCACAGTAAGCTATCATACTATTGACATGCTTCATCAATGATTCAGCGCCTTCGGTTCGGAAAAGAGGCCATTGATCTCGATCCCGACCATACTGATCATGACTTTCTATAGTAAGATCAGCAAAATTTGGTATTTCAAGAATGGAAAGGTTCCCTTCTTGTGTCCAATCTTTTGCTGATGGATAGTAAGGAGTAACTCTTTCTTGATAGTAATAAAGCGGATAAGTAGCATCGGCGAGATACCCCAATTTCTCTAAGGTATTCACCATAATAGTACTTCCCCAAAGTCTGGGAGCTCGAAAAGACTGGGGAGCTTCTCCAATAACTTCAGCAATCATTGCCGTAGCTACTTCAAGGCGATGAGGTATTTCTTCGGGTAAAACTGGCTTGACCAGTGGAATCTCAAAAAGTGGATCGCCAATCGTCTCGTGATGAATGGTGTGACAGCCCACTTCAAAACCTCTTTGTTTAATCTCACGAGTGAGTTCCGGGAATTTTTGGGCTGCCTCAGCAACCATAAAAAAAGTAGCAGGGATTCCTTTTTTCTCAAACAAATCCATCAAAAGCGGTGTTCCTTTTTCAACTCCATTATAAAAAGGCGTAAAACTCCCTATATCAGTTTCGGTATCTACTCCAATAACAACTGAAATATCCATCTTTTACCCTCTTTTCTTTTAAATATAAACAATTGTAAACGAATACGTAACCGTTATCATTTTAACTAAAAAATAACAAATATGTCAATATCTAACCTGAAATCTACGGGCATGATAAATCAAGCCCCTACAAAAGAATTAAAAAAATGTTGGAGCGCAATTTATTGAGCCCGGTCTTTATTTAATGTAGCGACATGCCTTGGCATGTCGAATCTTGGATTTTCATCCTCATTTTCTTCCATTCTCCCTCTCCCCCTCAGTTTTTTCTTGTCCCCTTACTCTATTTTCTCAAGCTATTGCATTTCAGATCTGGCTTTGGAATAATGAATAAAATTCCAACTCAACCTGAAGGAGAACACTCCCATGCTAAAAAAAGGCCCTCTATTTTATATTTTATTCATCCTTTTTACTATTCTGGCTCCTGCAACCTTGACTCATGCCCTCCCTGAGTTCCGTGGAGTGTGGATCGATGTGAGAAGCATTCCCAATACCCGAGATGGCATTGAAGCCATGGTCAAAGAATTGGCATCAGCTCATTTCAATGCTATTCTGGTTGAATCTTTTTATCTGGGTAAAACCATATATCCTTCAGATTTTTTAGCTCAACAAGGGCTTACCAGCCAAATGGAGGTATATGAACAAACCAATCTTGACCCTCTTGCAGCCTTTATCGAATCAGCTCATAGTTACAATATGCAGGTGCATGCCTGGTTTGACATGTTTTATGTCGGTCTCAACCAACCTGGAGAGCTGCTGGAAAAGTTTCCTGCTTGGCAATCCATTCAGCGTGATGGAACTGTCGGTTATACCCAGGGGAAAAATCATTTTTATTGGGCCTGTCCTCTCCATCAGGGAGTAAAAGAATTTTATATCGGACTTCTTATTGAGGTTCTTCAAAATTATGACCTGGATGGAATTCACCTTGACTATCTGCGATTCCCGGATACAACCATTGCCGACACCTGTTACGCTCAAGAGCATCGGGAACACTTTTTATCACAATACGGCGTTGATCCAATTGCAATCGATCCCTTCACCCAACCGGATGTCTATCGTCTCTGGAATTCTTATCGAGCCCAATCGGTCACTGGCCTCCTGGCAGAAATAAATACAAGAGTTCACCAAATTAAACCGGACATCATCCTTTCAGTAGCTGTTCAACCCCGAGGGATGCCAATCGAGCTCAATCCCGGATTCCTGCAAAACTGGCCTTTTTGGACGGAAAATCATTACTTGGATGTATTGATCCCTATGACTTACAGCTCAAGAGTAAATGAGATGAAAGGATTAACTTATTGGGTCAATACTTTTTTATTAGGGAATCTGCCGGCTTTTGCCGGGATCCAAGCCTTTAATCTTCCCGATATTAAAAACCTCTCCCAAATGGTCGAATTCTCACGCTTGGCTCAATTTCAAGGTTCAGTCATCTTTGCATACCCCTATCTAAACAGCGAAATACTCGATTCCTTAAAACAAGGACCCTTCCAAGAAAAAGCCGAAGCTCCATCTCGAAAATACCTCAATTCTCTGGTTCCAGTTGAGAAAGTCCAAGTCGTTCAGTATTCTCACCCCAATCCCCGAACCATCAAAGCTCAACTCATTCATGAAGTAATCCAGGTCGATGGATTACTTCATGAAAAATCCTGGGAAAAAGCCGACTTTCAAAATGAATTTTCCCTTATCACTGGAGAAGGGTTGGCCAGCAGCCAAACTACCGTAGCTTGTCTTTTTTCACCCACTTACCTCTATATCATGTTTCAGGTAGATGATTCTCCTGAACAAAATCGCAAAATCACCATTTACCAAAAGGACGGACCAGTTTTTTACGATGATTCGGTTGAGGTTTTTATTGATCCCTGGTTTAGCAGCAGCTTTTACTATCATTTATCCTTGAATTCTATTGGAACTCAATATGATAGTTTTTCTCGATCTGGACCTTCCTGGAATGCCAACTGGGAAGTCGCTATCCAGGAAAAAACCAACGGCTGGACGGTAGAAATTGCTATTCCTTTTTCCAAATTGGAAATCCAAACTCCGCAACCGGGAGATCAGTGGAAAATCAATTTTAATCGAACCGATATCATTCTGGGGGAATTTAGTGGGTGGTCACCAACACCCGGGACCTTTCACGCATCATCATTCTTTGGCGTTCTCGAGTTTGAAAAATGAGGCTCTATCCTAAAAATACAAGACGAGTAAACAATGATCAAATAAAATTGAGAAATACACAACCCTCCCTTGAATCTCCCCTTTAATGGGGGAATGAATTCAACAATTCCCCTCCTTGGAGGGGTGGCGCTTTGCGGTGGGGAGGGTGTCTTTATTTTTTATTTTTTTTATTGCTTATCCTTGGAAAAGGATAAAAAAGATTGGCTAAATGAGATTGCCATGTCGCATAAGACGCTCCTCGCATTCAGGCTGTATCACAATCCCTTTTGTACACCAAGAATAACTTGAAAGTGGAGAACACAGCACATTTATCTTCAGTTTTTGGTTATTTCTTCCCAATATTACTGTTAAATAGTAGCATAGGTGGGGGCAAATAATTTACTAAATAATTGTGACACAGTCTAAATGACGAATATAGAATGGGCATGATAAATCAAGCCCTTACAAAAGAATATTAAATTGTAGGGTCACAATGTATTGCGTCTGATTATATAGCGACC
This sequence comes from Candidatus Atribacteria bacterium ADurb.Bin276, assembly GCA_002069605.1. NCBI lineage: Bacteria > Pseudomonadati > Atribacterota > Atribacteria > Atribacterales > Atribacteraceae > Atribacter > Candidatus Atribacter allofermentans. The sequence continues at coordinate 128 of MWBQ01000032.1, read as the reverse complement.
TGCCTTGGCATGTCGAATCTTGAGTTTTCATACTCATCTGGAACGGTCTATCAGCTATGATTTTTTCCTTAAAGTAATAACCAGCAATATACCCAAGAAAATCAAAATGATTGGAAAAGCTACTTTAC
>MWBQ01000031.1 GCA_002069605.1 Candidatus Atribacteria bacterium ADurb.Bin276 | reverse complement strand
ACAATGTATTGTGCCCATTCTTTAATTAATGTAGCGACCTGCCATGGCATGTCGAATCTTGGGTTTTCATCCTCACCTGGTGCTGCTTTGTGATGTGAATGTCTCTTTTGTTTATAAAAAGAAGGTATCCTAAAATAAGATAATTTGTATGAGTAAATTAATCATTTTAAGAAAAATACCGAAATATATGGTATGGAAAATAAATTGCAAATTTTAAATGATATCAATTTTTTAAATAGTGGGTCATAATTAAGTACTTCTGGAGGGGGAAAAATGAAAAAAAATTTTTACCTATTAATCATAATTTTTTGCCTCATTACTACCTTTACCACCAATGCCCAGATAAAGGATCCGAATACCTATGTTCTTTTAACCATTGGGGAACCTGACAGCTTGGATCCTGGATATGCTTACGATTCACATAGTGGAGAAGTATTAACCTTCGTTTATAACAACTTGATTGCCTATGAGGGAGAGAATATTTTTAAATTTATACCCATTCTTGCCACTGCTGTTCCTTCCAAGGAAAATGGATTGATAACCAACGACGGAAAAACCTATATTTTCCCGATTAGAAAAGGCGTTTTCTTCCATAATGGAAATGAATTAAACCCAGAAGATGTGGAATATACTTTTGAAAGGAACATTCTTTTTGATTCGGTCGGAGGCCCTTATTGGATGATTATCGGGGCTTTATTTGATTACCAAACCTTGAATGAAATGGTTGCGAGCAAAATTGGAATACCATTAACTGATTTAGTCAATGAAGACGGGTCTTTGAAAAACCAAGAATATGCTGACCGTTTAATTAAATTCTATCAGGAAGAAATTGATCCTGCCATTGAGGTTGATAACGATAAGGTCATTTTTCATTTAGCAAAACCATTTGCTCCTTTTTTAAATTTGCTGTCGAAGTATGCGTATTGGAGTAGTATCATGGATAAACAAACCTGCATCGAATGGGGATGCTGGGATGGAAAAGCAGATGAGTGGTGGAAGTATTACAATCGGAAAAAAGAATCCTCGCCTTTATTTGATAAAACCAACGGGACTGGACCGTTCATTTTAGCTGAATGGGATCGAACTCAACAGAAAGTAGTGTTGAAAAAAAATCAGCAGTACTGGGGTGAAAAAGCAAAACTTGAACAAGTTATCATTTGGGGAGTCGACGAATGGAATACTCGCCGGGCAATGTTCGAAGCCGGAGATGCCGATCAGGTTTATATTCCTACCCAATATATCCAGCAATTGGAGAATTTAAAAGGAAGTCAGTTTTATCAGAAGGAGCGGATTACCGTAACCAATTTACAATTCAATTGGACCATCAACAAAACCAGTCCCTTTTTAGGGAGCGCCCAATTGGATGGGAATGGAATACCTCCTGACTTTTTCACTGATGAAAATTGCCGACGGGCTTTCTGCTATGCTTTTGATTATGAGGCCATGATTAATGACGTTCTGCAAGGTTATGGGAAAAGAATTGCATCAGTTCTTCCTTCTGATTTATTGGGATACAATGACCAGCTTCCTCGGTATGAATATGATTTGATAAAAGCCAAAGAAGAATTTCAAAAAGCTTGGGGTGGCAAGATTTGGGATAAGGGTTTTCAAGTAACCTTGGCTTATGATACCGGAAATGAAGTATTCCAGACTGCCTGTGAAATACTAAAGGAAAACATCGAATCTTTAAATCCTCGATTTAAAATACAAATCCAGGGAATACAATGGCCAAGTTTTCTGGATTCTTTCAAATTAGGTCAGTTACCTGCAATTGTAATTAGCTGGATTGCTGATTATCCCGACCCCCATAACTTAATCTTTAGTCACTATCACAGTAATGGAGCAATTGGAGGAGCTCAAGGCGAGGGTTTTGCTGAATTTGCTAAGAATAATTTGAATCACCAGATTGATGCTGCACTTATTGAAACCAATCCAGAATCCCGGCAAAAATTGTATGAAAATATTCAAATCGATGCTTATAAGCATGCCCTGGGAATACCCTTATTTCAACCCATAGAAATCCATTTGATGAAAAACTGGGTCAAAGATTGGGTGTTTAATCCAATTCAATGCGGTGAAGCTAATTTTGATATCATCTATAAAAAAGAGCAATAAACATTTGATGAAAGAAGCATCAAATGTTTATTGCTCTTTAAAAATATGATTGTTGGTGGATATCAACTTCTTGATTAAGTTTTAATCCCAAGGGTGTATTCGTTTTCCTGCTTGCTGGGACTGTTCCAAAATATGAAGAGCTTCTTTACCGGTGAGGGTTTGATCGGGTAAAAAGGTATCATCAGATAAAATTCCATCAAAAATGCCAGCTTGGTATGTTATCTTTATGGCAGTTTGGTAAGGACGATCTAAATGACTTATATCTGAGGGAAGGATTCGATCTTTTTTAAGGTGTTCAAAGTCAAGTAAACAATATAACCAAAATGCAGCTTCTTTTCTGGTGATGGGTTTATCAGGATAAAAGTAATAATTTTCTTCCTTCATTTCCGGATCGATGATTCCCAAATGAATGAGAGTTTCTACATATCTACTGGCAGGATCAGTCCACTGAAGATCGACACAATTCCCATAAGAATAAGATTTTTTATTTTGAAAGTCTTTTAATGTTGGGACGTAGAGTTGAATACCGTTTATTTGGACCATCAAAGTAACGAAGTCTTTCCTGGATATCTGGTGAAGATTGGTATATTTTTCGGAACTGATGATTTTATTCAGATGGAATATTTTAAACAATTCTTCCAG
>MWBQ01000030.1 GCA_002069605.1 Candidatus Atribacteria bacterium ADurb.Bin276 | reverse complement strand
GGTTTTGGTGCAGTCGGGACTTTGCTAAAATCGGGTTCGGCAGCGAAGAGTAGGCTTGTTCCGAATGAAAGAGTAACTATAACAATAAGTAAAGTAAACCAAAAAAACTTTTTCATTTTTTCCCTCCTTTTGCTTTAATAAACATAGTATATATTTATCCTTTCTCATTTTCAATGATTTCATGAATAGATGTTCATGCTACTTTCATAGCACCAGATGAGGATGAAAGAGCTGATGGGGTGAGGGGGCGAGGGGGAGAAAAAGGAGAAGAGAAGAGGGTTCAAGATGACGCATTTTTATAATTCCTTCTCCCTTGATGGGAGAAGGTGAGGATGAGGGTGAAAACCCGGAATGAGATTCTGGTTGGTTGCTCAATATGAGTTACCTATAAAAATTATTCCGGTATTTTCAAGATAGACCCTAAGCCACTTATTTTTAACCAAACGAAAATGAAAAATACCTATTCAGGTATCAATCTTTCCCTTTAGCAAAGAGGGTTAGGGAGATTTGAAAAATTAGAAAAATTAAAAAAAACCTTAAAAGAGGGGTTTGCCCTAATCACTATAATTTGATATTAATTATTGGACTCTATAAATGTAAAATTGTATAATAATTTTAAAGGTAGTATTGGTTAGAAATATTTATCAAACAATTAGAAGGAGGTGATAGCTATCGATTGGTAAGGGAAGGAGGGAAGTTGTATTTAAAAACATTTACTACTAAACACAATATGAGGAGGGTCCTAAAATGCGTAAAATTATGTTATTACTAATGGTGATATTTGTCCTCTTGGGAACTGCCTTTTGCTATGCTGCCGATGTCGAACCCTATGACGTAGCTTTTATTGTCAAGGCAACTGACTCTGATTTCTGGCAATATACCATTGTTGGTGCAAAAAATGCGGAATTTGACCTTAAAGGTTTGGTTAAAATAACTGTCTATGGTCCGCCATCGGAAGCTGATATTGATGAGCAAGTAGCTATCTTGGAGAATGTTGTCAACACCAAGCCGGACGCCATTGTTATTGCATCAACTAGTTCAGAAGCTACATCTTTGGTTCTTGATAATGCATACAAACAGGGTATAAAAATCGTCTTGATTGACAATTTTGTTTACGACACAGGAATTCACTCTTTCTTAGCAACCAACAACAAAGTAGGAGGAGCCCTGGCTGCTGATAACCTGGTTGAATCTCTCAAAGCTGCTGGAAAGCCTCTAGAAGGGAAAATTAGCCTCATCAGTGCCATGGCTGGAGTACAGGTTCTGGTTGATAGGGATGATGGGTTTGCTGCCAGACTTAAAGAGATAGCCCCAGGGCTTGAAGTTCTTCCTACCCGATACGTAGATAACGATATTGCTGTCGCTGCCAATGCTGCCGAGGACCTTTTAACCGCAAATCCTGATTTACTTGGCTTCTTTGCCGATAACAACCATACTGGTGATGGTGTTGCAAGGGTAATTGAGGAACGGAGCTTGCAAGATAAGATTGTTGCTGTTGCCTATGACTCTGATCCGCAGGAAATTGATGCCTTGCGGAGCGGAGCTTTGAAAGCCCTCATTGTTCAGGATCCACACGGCATGGGGTATAAGGGAGTCATGTTCGCATTTATGGCAATAAATGGTGAACCTCTGCCTCAGTATTATGATACTGGAGTTTACGTAATCACCAAGGAAAACCTTGATGATTCTATGTGGATTCTTGATCCTTTCTCCAGAAAAAAATATTAATAGGTTAAATGAAATAGCGGGTGGTTATTGCCACCCGCTATTTCATTTCTATCTTAATGCCAAAAATAGAGTGGCGTTTTAAGAGAGGTTTCTATAGCTTTCGTAAACTCATAGCTTTTTGGAATTTGGCTTTATATTGTTGGTGTTGGGATTCTAATGACAATTAATTTTACTTTTTGACTGGCATAAAAAGGAAGGGTATATTATTTAACCATTCAAAATGAACTGTTCTGAAAAAGCTGCAGTAAACACTTTCAAACCAAAGGAGAGGTCTTATGTCTTTCGGAAAAGAGGTCTTAAGACTTGAGAATATTAGTAAATCTTTTCCTGCAGTGAAAGCTTTGGATCAGGTAAATCTATCAGTGAAAGCAGGTGAGGTTCGAGGACTGGTTGGAGAAAATGGAGCAGGAAAATCAACCCTCATTAAGATTGTTACCGGCGCTTATATTAAAGACTCCGGAAGGATGATATTTGAAGATAAAGAAATCTTAAGGAACTCACCAATTATTTCAAAAGAGTTAGGAATATTCGCAGTTTACCAGGATGTAATGGTTGCTCAAGATCTGAGTGTTGCTGAGAATTTCTTTTTAGGAAATCAACCTAAAAAAGGACCAATTATTGACTGGGGGAAAATGTATAGGGATTCCAAGAAATTTCTTGATGAGATTGAGGTCGATATTGATGTAAAAAGAAGCATAAAAGAATTAAGTGCAGCTGAGGGGAAAATGATTACCATTGCTAAATCCCTTTGGCATCGCCCAAAGCTAGTCATATTTGATGAGCCAACTGCGGTTCTCACTCGGAATGAAACCAAAATTTTATTCCGTATCATTAAAAATTTAAGAGAAAGAGGCTCGGCCATTATTTATATTTCCCATAACCTGGAAGAAGTTTTTGATACTTGTGATACGGTAACCGTACTCAAAGATGGAGCAGTGGTGGGAACCTATACTATAGAAGAATTGGGGAGTGTGGAAAAGCTTATTCCTTTGATGGTCGGTAGAACCATCGAAGAAATGTATTATAAAAAGGAAGTTGGAATTGGCCGGGAACTCCTTCGGGTTGAAAATCTTTCAGGAAAAAAATTCCAAAATATTAATATCAATGTTAAAGCTGGAGAAATTTTGGGAATATTTGGTTTGGTTGGAGCAGGGAGAACGGATATTGCTAGAGCAATCTATGGTGCTGATAAATTTGACAAGGGAAAGATTATAGTCAACGGGAAGGAAATATCGATAAAAAAACCCAAAGACTCATTAAGGAGTGGAGTTGGTTATCTTCCAGAAGACCGAAGAATTCAGGGTACTTTTTCTCAACAGGATATCGAATTTAATATTAATGCTATAAACCTGGAAAAAGTCATGAGAGCCGGGATATTGATTTATAAAAAAGCTTATGAACAAACCAAAGATTATGTTGATAAGCTCTCGATTAAAATAGGGAGTATGTATCAAAAGGTATCGGATTTAAGTGGAGGGAACCAACAAAAAGTTGTTATAGCTAGGTGGTTATGTAAAAATCCCGATGTTCTTATCTTTGATGAACCAACCGCAGGGATTGATGTGGGTACGAAGGCGGAAATTTATAGATTGTTCAATGAAATTCTCAATCAAGAGAAGGGTATTATTTTAATATCATCGTATTTACCGGAATTGATAGGATTATCGGATCGGATCCTGGTGATTTCGAATGGGATGGTTGCTGGTGAAGTGGAAAGGAAGGAGTTTTCTGAGGAGTATCTTCTAACCTTAGCGATGAAAAACATCGTTTCGAAAGAAAAAATCAGGGAGGCAGTTTAAGACGATGAAAAACAATCAACGTAAAGCCTTCGCCGAAAGGAACCTTTTGATAATATTAGCTGTTATGGCAGTTTATCTCATCATAGCAACCAAGGGTAATTTTTCATCCTGGGATAATATTACCAATTTGATTAGACAGTCATCAATCAATGGAGTGGTTGCTATTGGGATGACCCTGATCATTATTACTGGGGGAATTGACCTTTCGGTTGGATCCATTGTCGGCTTATCCGGAATGATTTATGCGCTTTTAACTTCTAACCGGGGTGATATTCAAATGGCTTCATCCCTGGCAATTATTATTTCTCTGGGAGTTTCAGCGCTAATAGGATTAGCTAATGGGGTAGCAGTTCATAATGGTCGAGTACCACCTTTTATTGCCACTTTGGGCATGATGACCTTGGTAAGAGGATTAGTCATGTATGTATCGAGCGGTAGGATGATTTCCGGCCTCCCGATTGGTTTTAGAGAATTTTCGGTTGCTACTATGCTGGGGATTCCTGCTCTTGCGTGGACTTGGATTTTCTTAGCTATTTTTATGGCTTTTGTTTTGAAATATACCGTGTATGGGAGAAATCTTTATGCGATAGGGAGCAACGTTGAAGCCGCCAGGTTATCAGGTATAAATATTGGTTCTAATTTATATAAATTTTATGTAACGGCTGCTCTTTTTAGCGGTATAGCTGGCTTAATGCTTGGGACTAGGATGGCGGCTGGAGTGCCAACCGGTGGACAGGGTTATGAACTTGATGCGATAGCTTCAGTGGTTATTGGTGGAGCGAGCCTCAGTGGGGGGGTAGGTACAATATTTGGTACTGCACTGGGTGCCCTCATTATCCAAACTTTGAGGAATGGTGGTAATCTTTTAGGTGTTGATCCATTTATTATGCAGATTATAATTGGTGCGATCATTATCCTCGCCGTCTTCTTTGACCAATATTTAAAAGGAAGAAAGACGGGATAGAGGTTCATGCTACTTTACGGCCCTAAATGATGATGAAAAATACTTATCTTAAACCCGCCAACCACGTTGTAGATCGACCCAAGAATCTTATCAACCCAATCCGTCATTCTGAGGAGCAAAGCGACGTGAGAATCTCATTTAGCAAAATTTTGTTTATGTAACTTTTTCATTATTTTAGAGTAACCATTAAAAAATGAAAAGCACCCTCCCCGCCGTAAAACGGCACCCCTCCAAGGAGGGGAATTGTTGAATTCATTCTTTCTCATTTTGTTTTAATCGCTTTTCACTTATTTCGGTATTTTCAGGATAGACCCCCATGCTGTTTTGCAGCGCCAAGTGAGGATGAAAACCAAGAATTCGACCTGCCATGGCAGGTCGCTACATTAATTAAAGAATGGGCACAATATACATTGTGCCCCTACAATTTTATATTCTTTGGTAGGGGCTTGATTTATCAAGCCCGTGGTTTTTCAGGTTAGATTTTTATATATGGATATTGTTATTTTATTTTTTTGTTGAGGATTGATATTTGGCTAATATCTTTATTATCAAGTAGAGCTTCCCTGGCATTTCCTTGGTTCACGGCTATTTCAACAAAACCCGAGCTATCGGTATGCACTAAAATCTGTCCTTTTTTAGACAATCCATATGCCTCAAAAAAAACCGCATCAAAAGAACGTCCATTAATGACAATGTTCAAAGGATCTCCGGGTTGTAGTTCAAAATTATTCAGCATTATTCCGGGAATATTCGTTTCTATGTTGCCAAAACGGTCACAAAAGGCGACTTCGCCGGTTATAGTGTGGTTATGAAGGTTGGGTTGATTGACTGTAAGCGTATGGAGGTCATTAACGACCGGTCCAAAATGTTCCAAGGGGACACCCATTGAGAGGCGAGCGCTCACAGGAGCAAAAATATCCCGACCATGAAAGGTGCTACTGGGATTTAAGCGAAAAAAGTAAGAAGGGTTCTGGAGAATGACTGTTTTTTTCGTGGGGTACTGTTCGATGAGGAGTGTAAAAGTCCCATTATCAGGACCAACCAAAAATGAACCATTGGCAAGCTCGACAGCAATTGGGAAGCGTTCCGTTCCTACTCCATAATCGACTACTGAACAAAAAATTGTTCCGGGAGGAAAATCAGGGAAAGTACGTTGAAGAATATACATGGCTTCACGGATATTGAAGGGTTCAATATCGTGAGTGATGTCGATGATTTCAACACCCGGGTTAATCTGTTTCATAACTGATTTAGCAATTCCTACGTAATAACTGGTCATTCCCCAATCGGTTAAAAAGGCGATGAAATGCATCTTTAGCCTCCATAATTCCAATCATTCTTATAAGAGTTGGTATGATTATTATATATTATCTGATAAATTTAGTGAGAAATGGGTTAAGAGTAGAATAATAATTTGGAATTTGAAGCTTTGAAAGTGTGAAAAACCATGAAAATACTTCTTTCTTTTATCAAGGGAGAAGGAGCAAATAGATCAGAGGGAGAAGGGACCTAACTGCAAAATAGCTGCTGATGTTTATAGAAATAAAATAAGAATTAAAGCCGAGATAAATGTCATTGATCCTCCAAAAAGAAAAGTTGCCGAAGGGCCAAAAGTACTCCAGAGTAATCCCCCGATTAAAGAAGCCGGGAAGAGACCAATTCCCAGTAAGGTTGCATGAAGACCAATAATAGTAGCTCTCCTTGAAGCAGGTGAAAGCTCAGAAACCAGTGCTTTGGCAACCCCTTCAGTCATACCGATATAGAAACCATAGAGAATCATGGCCGGGATAATAAAGGAAGGAGTAAAACCAATCACATAATAAGTAATACTATAAAGGAGAAACCCTCCAGCTAATATCCACTTTTGACCAATTTTGTCGGAAAGCCATCCTGCCGGATAAGAAACCACCATATATACAATATTAAAGAGCAGATAGAGAAGTATCACTTGAGCAGCGCTATACCCTAAATCAGGTTCAGTTGCTCTTAATAAGATGAATTGGTCGGAGGAATTTCCCAAAGTAAACAAAAAGGTGGCCAACAGGAAAACTTTTAACTTATGATCCAGTTTAAGAAGTGAACTCCAAGAAAGTGGAATATGAGTACTTTTTTCCCCACTTCCGGTTTCTATGGTCAAGAAAAGAACAACCACCCCTAAAGCTGCCGGTATCAAGCTGAGAAGAATAATGGAGCGGAAGGTGGGAATATAAAAAGCAGGATTTCCCGATTGCCGGGCAGCTTCTTGAATACGAAAGAGAAAGAAAAAGGTGATTAAGGTACCGATTACTGCACCCATGGAATCCATGGTGCGATGGAGTCCAAAAGCTTTTCCTTGATGATTCCCTTCAACTGATTCAGAAATCATGGCATCACGGGGAGCAGTACGAACTCCTTTCCCAAAACGATCTGAAAATCTTCCAGCAAATATAAAACTCCAATTACTGGCAAAATAAAATAGTACTTTTCCTATAACAGATAAGGAATACCCAGCAATTGCTAAAGGCTTTCTTTTGCCTATTCGGTCAGCAAAAGCCCCAGAAAACACTTTGAGAATCGATGCCGTTGACTCGGCAACACCTTCGATGATGCCGAGAATAGCCGGACTGCCTCCCAAGGCTTTTAAATAAAGAGCAATGATCGGGTAGATCATTTCTGAACTGATATCGGTCAAGAGTGAAGTTAAACCGGTAATAAGAATGTTTTTTCTTTTATTTTTTTTATCCATTTCAGTCTCACCATTGGTTTATAATATCTTTAGATTAAAGGCCTATATTTAATATTGTTGAAGCAAATGAAATAATAATTATATTCAGTATGTCTATTCTTATTATAAACCAAATATGACAGCTGTCATTCCCAAAGCAATCGGGAACTTTTTAAAATCATAGTTTTCGAAGATTTGAGATGAAACATGGACAATAACCGTTTAATTATTAAATCAAGTAAAATTAATCGATTAATATATATTGCGATTTTAGTAGCTATGGGAAGTGTTCTGCATGGATTGGAAGGCTTGATCCCGCTGCCTAACTTATTTATTCCTGGAGCGAAGTTAGGTTTTGCTAATATTGTTACCTTGATTGCTATGGTATTATTAGGTCAAAACGAGGCCTTGCTGGTCACCTTGTTGAGAGTTTTTTTAGGGGGATTAATTTCTGGAAACTTTCTCAATATTGGGTTTTTTCTAGCTTTAAGTGGTGGAATATTTGCTTGGTTAGGAATGAAGTTAATGAGCAAAGCCACCGAATCAGTTCTCATCATCAGTATGTTCGGAGCCCTTTTCCATAATATCGGCCAAATATTAGTCGCTTATCTATATATTCAAAGCATACATATTTTTTGGTATTTGCTATTATTGTTTCCCTTTGCTATTTTAGCCGGTTTTTTCACCGGATATCTTTCGTCTCTCATTATTCATTATGTAAGAAATTCCTCGGTTTCACTGAACAGAAATTATAAATAGGAGGAAAAATTACCGACCTAAGAAGTGATAATTCAAAATATTCATTCTTTCAATGTTGTCAGTGGAAAAACAAAATATGACAAAAGGAAAAAAATGACTTGAATCATAGTTAAGAAAAAAGTATAATTCATATTTCAATAATAAAGATATCCTTCCGCGAGAAAACAGCAGCAATGAACCTTCCAGAGCAAGATTATCTCCTTGGGGATAACTTGACAACCCGGTAACCTTTTTATATGGTATTTCGATAGCGGAAAACCTTTTCAGGAGGTTTAATTGATGGAGAAGAAAAAGTCAGATGAAAAGATTATTCTTACCAAAGAGGGATATGAGACCTTAGAAAAAGAGTTAAAGCATCTCAAAACAGTGAAGCGGAAAGAGGTAGCAGAAAAGATCAACCAAGCTTTAGCATTCGGTGATTTAAGTGAAAATGCTGAGTATGAAGAAGCTAAGAATGAGCAAGCTTTCATTGAAGGACGTATTTTGGTTTTGGAAGAAAAGCTGATGAAAGCGACAATCGTTGAAGAACAAAGTGGAGGAAACTCAGAGAAAATTCATTTAGGGGTTCGAGTGATGCTCGAAAATCTCAACAATGGAAAACAGATTGAGTATTCGATAGTCGACTCAGTTGGAGCCAATCCTTCTCTCCAAAAGATTTCTTTTGAGTCACCTCTGGCTCAAGCTCTTATTGGGAAAACCAAGGGAGATGAAATTGAATTAAAAGTACCTGCTGGAATGGTAAAATATCGAGTGATAGATATAAAGAAAAAGGAGGTTAATTCCATTTCATCATGAATGAAGAAGCGCGGGAGCAGTTGGACCAAATCAATGTTGAAGAACAAACCAAAAAACTACAGGAATTAAGAAATTTAGGTATTGATCCTTATGGAGTTCCCTTTCCCGAGAAACATTCCATTCAAGACATTCGATCTCATCCGGAAAAATTTCTGGATCAAGATGTTCTCTTACGGATTGCCGGTAGAATAATGGCTATTCGTCGCCATGGAAAAGCCATTTTCGCTGATGTTCAGGATCGACTGGGAAGAATTCAAATCTACGTTAAGAAAGATACCATTGGTGATGATTCTTTTGGGATTTTTAAAAGTCTAGATGTAGGGGACGTTATTGGTTTAGAAGGGAAATTGTTCAAAACCCATAGTGGTGAGCTGACTATTGTGGTTGAAAATTTTAGTCTTCTCAGTAAATGCTTGCATCCACTTCCAGAGAAATGGCATGGATTAAGAGAAGTTGAAGTGAGATATCGAAAACGTTATCTTGATTTAATTATGAATCCTGAAGTCAGAGAAGTGTTTCAAACTCGTTCTCGAGTGTTGAGTGAGCTCAGAAAATATTTAGATGAAAGAGATTATTTAGAAGTTGAAACTCCGATGATGCAACTCATTCCAGGAGGAGCGCTAGCTCGTCCCTTTGTAACTTTTCACAATGCGCTTGGAATTGACTTATACCTTCGGATTGCTCCAGAACTTTATCTCAAACGTCTAATTGTTGGCGGTATGGAAAAGGTATACGAAATAAACCGAAATTTTCGCAACGAGGGGATATCAGTTCGCCATAATCCGGAATTTACCATGTTAGAGCTTTACCAGGCTTATGGTAACTATGAGACGATGATGAATTTATGCGAACAAATGTTGTCATCGATTGTATTTTCCATCTTGGGGACTTATGAGGTAAATTATCAGGATATGGCTATTGATTTTACTCCTCCGTGGCGAAGACTAAACCTTCGAGAAGTAATTCAAAAAGAAGGTGGAATAGATATCTTTGAAGATAGCCTTGAAACACTGTACCAGCGAGGGAAAAAAGCAGGTTTAAACTGCGATCAGACCTGGGATCGGGGAAAATACGTTAACGAATTTCTGGATATTTTTGTTCAACCACACCTGGTGAATCCGACTTTTGTTTTAGAATATCCGGTTGAAATATCACCGTTGGCCAAAGCCAAAAAAAATGATCCTTTAGTTGCGGAACGATTTGAGCTTTTTATTGGTAAGGAAGAATTAGGAAATGCCTATAGCGAGCTCAATGATCCTATCGAGCAAAAGAAGAGATTTTTAGATCAAGTTAAAAAAAGAGACAGGGGTGACGTTGAAGCCCATCTTATCGATCAAGATTATGTAGAAGCACTTGAATATGGGATGCCGCCTACCGGTGGAATGGGAATTGGTATTGATCGACTGGTTATGCTTTTAACCAATTCATCCTCGATTCGAGAAGTTATTTTCTTCCCTATTCTCCGACCGAAAATTGATTGACATTCGAGAAGTTTATTCCTATAATAGGAAATGTCAATAATAGTCAAAATACTCGATGGCCGTTTTTGACGGCAGAATTCGAGCTGGAAGTGACTGCCAAAAAGACCGAGAATGGGAGGTCGGTAGAGATGTACTCCCTTTGCGACTCTATTGAAAAATATTTAATACGACTTATTGAAAAATCACCCAACAACACTGTAACTATCCAAAGAGGTAGGGTGGCTGAGGAGTTTGATTGCGCACCTTCTCAGATCAATTATGTATTAATGACCCGCTTTAATGTTTTTAAAGGCTTTATCGTCGAAAGCCGAAGGGGAGGAAGCGGGTATGTCAAAATACAACAGATACAAATGGATCGCTTGGAACCGGTAGTTAATTTTCTCGAAGTATCCGAAAAAGATATCAAAGAAAGTGAAGTAGAAAGTTTGTTGTTGTGGTTGGAGCGAGAAGGATTCATTACCTCAAGAGAGGGTTCGTTAATGAAAGCAGCGATAATTGATACTTTTAATAGACTTAACTTTGATTCACTTCTTTCGGTTCGGGATGTAAATATATTGCGATCCAATATCCTTCGGGAAATGCTTCTTCAAGTTTTAAAAGTTGGGTATGATTATGAAGTGTGAACTATGTAATGATAATATTGCCAGTGTAGTTTTTTTTGTCTTGGATAAGGAAGAAAAGATTGAGAAAAAGCTATATTTGTGCGAATTTTGCGCTAATAAGGTACCAGTTTATAGCTTTGTTGTAAATCAGAATCAACAATCATTGCATTTAAAGAAATTTTTCCTGCCAAAAGAAACTGATGAGAATACGTCTGTTTTATCTTGTAGCTATTGTTTAACTTCTGCAAAAGAATTTTTAGAAAGTGGTTTATTAGGATGTGTTCATTGTTATGATACTTTTCAGGAGCTGATACGAGATTTAATTACTGAAAAACAACCGGAGATCATACATCGTGGAAAAGTACCTGTTCGGTTGTTTCGAAGAAAAAAAATCAAAAAAGATATCGACCATCTGAGGCAGATATATCAAAGATGCCTTGAGGAAGAAAATTATGAACAAGCCAGTGGTGTTGTCCGAAGACTCAAACAGCTTGAGTCATATCTAAGATGAGAATATTTTTTTCAAATTTTTTTTCTCAAAAACCAGATAATTTGTCAAAGGTTATTTCTCGGATATCTTTATCTCGTAATATTGAAGATATACCGTTTCCCAGCCGAGCAACGTCAATTTGGATTGAAGATCTCAAACAAAGAATTAAGAATCTCTATCAAAAAATTTTTGCTGCCAAAAAATACCAGTGGGTTCAGTTGGATACAATTCCAAAGAATGCTCTTGAGAAGTTTTATTATCAGAATTTAATTCCCAGAGAAGTTCTTGAAAATCCGGCAAACCGGTATCTGATTTATTCGAGTCATAAGGGGATTTTAGTCAATTATCTTGACCATCTCCAAATTTTTTCAATTACATCGGGCTTAGATTTAAATCGAATTTACCAAGATGTCAATAAGTTAGACAATTTAATTGAAAAAAATATTGATTACGCCTATTCCGAAGAGTGGGGATATCTTACTTCACATATCAATAAAGTTGGGACGGGTATGGATTTATCAGTAACCATTCATCTTCCGGCTTTATCTTTGCTTTATGGTGAGAACCGTTTTATTCAATGGATGAGAGATAAAAATTTACAAGTTAAGAATTTTCGTGGAGAAGATGGTGTTATTGGTCATATTTATCATTTTTCCAACCTTTATTCTTTAGGGGTTTCTGAGTGGCAGATAATAAACGATTTAAAAAAGTTTGGGTGCACATTATCAAAGTGGGAAAAACAAGTTCGTGAATCTTTAAAGAATAACCCACCCCGAAGCCGGGAACTCGAAGAAACAGTCATGATGAAAGGAAGACAGCTTTATCGAAGTGGTCATTTTTCCTTAAAAGATATTTTTGATTTTCTTTCAATTTGGACATTAGCCTGGCAATGTGGAATATTTTCACCACGGAAAGGTTTAAAATTAATAGAAGTGAGAGAAATATTGCAGAAAACTTGGGGAAACGATAACAGCTTAAAAAAAGAATGTTTGAATATTTTGCGTTATTTCAGAGTTATCTCTGGGGAGGAACTTTGCGATGTTTGAGCGATATACCGAAAGAGCCAGAAAAGTAATTATATTGGCTCAAGACGAAGCCGTGCGCCTCAAGCACAATTATATAGGGACTGAACATCTTCTTTTAGGTTTATTAAGAGAACGAGAAGGAATAGCAGCAAAAATTCTTGAAAGTCTCGATATAAGCATTGAAGCAGTTCGCAATGAATTAGAAAATTTTGTTGACAGGACTGAATATCAAGGTGCAACTGAGGTAGCTTTTACACCGCGTGCCAAGAGAGTCTTGGAATTGGCTTTGGATGAAACGCGTCGATTATCTCATAAATATGTTGGGACCGAACATATTCTGCTTGGAGTTTTTCGAGAAGGAGATGGAGTAGGTGCACAGATACTCAGGAGACTCGGGCTTGATATCGAAACCGTCCGAATGAGATTGAATCAAATATTAAATGAAAATTCCCAACAACAAGATCCTTTTGCACCCACCAGTCAATCCAAAAGAGAGAGTAAAACTCCAATTTTGGATGAATTCAGCCGAGACCTAACCCAGCTTGCCAAAGAAGGAAAATTAGATCCAGTTATTGGCCGAGAGAGAGAAATAGAAAGAGTTATTCAAATCTTGAGCCGGCGAACCAAGAATAATCCGGTTTTGATTGGTGAACCAGGCGTTGGAAAAACCGCTATTGTTGAAGGATTAGGTCAAAAAATTATTAAAGGCGAGGTTCACGAGATTCTAAAAAATAAAAGAGTAGTTAGCCTCGACTTAGCCGCAATAGTAGCCGGAACCAAATATCGAGGTGAATTCGAAAAAAGGCTTAAGAAAATAATTTCTGAAATCGTCCAAACCAGGGAAGTCATATTGTTTATTGATGAAGTTCATACCTTAGTTGGTGCTGGTGCTGCTGAAGGAGCCATCGATGCTGCCAATATACTAAAACCAGCTTTAGCCCGCGGGGAATTGCAAGCAATTGGAGCAACAACCATCACTGAATATCGAAAATACATAGAAAAAGATTCAGCTTTAGAAAGACGTTTTCAGCCGGTGTATGTCGATGAGCCGTCAGTAAAAAATAGTATTGAAATTTTGAGAGGAATTAAGGAGCGATATGAAGACCACCATCGGGTTGAAATAGTCGATGAGGCTCTCAAGGCCGCCGTTCACCTTTCTCAGCGTTACATTAGCGACCGTTATCTTCCCGACAAAGCTATCGACGTAATGGATGAAGCAAGTAGCCGGGTTCGTTTGCGAGCAACGGTTTTACCAGATGACTTGAAGCAAATGGAAAAAGAGATTGAAGAAACCCGTATAAAAAAGGAAATGTCGGTAAAACAACAAGATTTCGAAGAGGCTGCAACTCTGAGAGATCTGGAAGATCAATTAAAGAGAAAATATCGGAAAAACAAAGATGAATGGCTACAGCAGATTGACACCATGCGACCTTTGGTAACTGAAGAGGATATAGCAGCAGTGGTAGCCAACTGGACTGGAATACCGGTTTCCCGGTTAGCAATTGAAGAGAAGAAACGTCTGGTCAACATGGATGAAGAAATTCATAAACGATTAATCGGTCAGGACGAAGCAGTGAAAGCAGTATCTCGGGCGATACGAAGATCTCGAGCCGGTCTTAAAGACCCCCGTCGACCAATCGGTTCATTTATCTTTTTGGGACCGTCGGGAGTAGGAAAAACTGAATTAGGGAAAGCATTGGCAGAGTTTCTTTTTGGGAAAGAGGATTCACTCATCACCCTTGACATGTCAGAATACATGGAAAAGCATACCATATCTCGATTAATTGGTTCTCCTCCTGGATATATTGGTTATGATGAAGGTGGACAGTTGACGGAAAAAGTTCGTCGACATCCTTACTCAGTCATTTTATTTGACGAAATTGAAAAGGCCAGTCCGGAAATTTTTAACATTCTTCTTCAAATTCTTGAAGAAGGGCGTTTGACCGATGCCCAGGGAAGACAGGTAGACTTTAAAAATACCGTCATCATCATGACATCCAATTTAGGAGCTCGGATGATCTCATCCAATGTTTCCATTGGTTTTGGAAATACGACCGATGAAGGTTGCACTTATGAAGACATTAAGCAAAAAGTCATGGAAGAAGTAAGGAGAGTATTTGTTCCTGAATTCCTTAATCGGATTGATGAATTAATCGTATTTAAACCCTTAAAGCAGGAAGAAATTGAAAAAATTGTTGATTTAATGATGAAGGAAACCGTCAAACGTCTTGTTGAACAATCTATAACCATTGAATTAACGCCAGAGGCACGTTCAAAAATTGCCAAAGAAGGATATGATCCAAACTTTGGTGCTCGACCTTTAAGAAGAGCGATCCAACGAATGGTGGAGGATCCCATTTCGGATCTCATTTTAAAAGGTACATTTAAAGAAGGAGACCGGATTTTGATCGGAGTAGAAGAAGAAATCCTTCGCTTTGATAAAATGTTGCCTCTCGAGCTTTCGTTAAAGGATTAGTGTGAAAAAATCGGAGTTTGTTTGTCAAACTTGTGAATATTCCACCCCCAGCTGGTTGGGAAAATGTCCTCAATGCGGGGGGTGGAATACTTTTAAAGAAGTCTTTTCTTTGCCTCAAAAATCTGCAAAAAAAAATGAGTCTAAACCCAACACTCAACCACTCTCTTTCCAGGACCTTTTCAATCAAAATTATGAAGTTGATCGGCGTATTGGTACCAGTCTAAATGAAGTTGATCGGGTCTTGGGTGGTGGCATTGTTGAGGGATCTCTTTCTCTTTTGAGTGGGGACCCGGGGATTGGGAAATCCACTTTGCTTTTAGCAATTGCTGCTGGAATTGCCCTTCAAGGAAAAAAAGTCCTCTATATCAGTACTGAAGAATCACTCCATCAGCTTTTTATCAGAATACAGCGTTTTGGTTTTAAACCAAATCCCAATCTATGGCTTCATTCAACCGATAGTTATAACGATATTGAGTCAAGTATAGAGAATCTTGCTCCCTCTCTGATTATTATCGATTCCATACAGAATTTATCTTTGGATGAATTAGATGCCATGCCTGGGAATATTTCTCTCATCCGTGATTTGAGTTCCCGATTTATGGATATTTCTAAAAAGAAAAATATTGCTATTTTTTTGGTTGGCCATGTGACTAAGGAGGGCATCGTTGCCGGGCCAAGAACCCTTGAGCATTTAGTTGATGTAGTTCTTTATTTAGATGGCGAAGCCCATCATCAACTTCGAGTTTTACGAAGTGTAAAAAACCGATTTGGCTCGACTCAAGAAGTTGGTTTATTGGAGATGAAGGAAGAGGGATTAGTCGAGTTAGTCGATCCTTCAAAATTTTTTTTGGTGGAAAAAGATATCGAAAATAGTAGTACCGCCCGTACGGTTCTTGCCGAAGGAAGAAGAGCATTACTTCTTGAAGTTCAGACGTTAGTCAATCAATCTTACCTGGATTACCCACGGAGAGTGAGCGTTGGTTTTGATGTCAATCGCCTTCATCTTTTGGTAGCAGTAATTGAGAAGCGAGTACGTATTCGTTTTGGTCAGCAAGATATTTATCTCAACATGGCTGGAGGAATGAAGGTCACCGAGACTACTCCTGATTTAGCTATCTGTTTTAGTCTTATTTCTTCACGTTTAGAGAAGAGCCTTAATAAAAACACTATATATTTAGGGGAGGTTGGATTAGGAGGAGAAATTCGCCCGGTCCACTTTTTTGAAGGAAGAATTCAAGAAGCAGCCAGAATGGGAATTAGCCGGGTGGTGACCTCTCAATATCATCTCCAGAGTAGTGCCAAGAAAAAGTTAAAAGGCTTGAAAATTATTGGCTATCAAACCCTTTATGAGGCAGTGCAAAAAGAAGATTTAGTCCAGTAAAATAAAATATGATCGAGTTTGAAATTTTTGGAAGCAGAGCCAAGAAAAGGAGTATTTTGGATAGCATGGTTGGAGTGTTATAATTATTTTCATAAAACTATAAAAGTGAATTCAAATCTTAATTTAATTTTTATCGAAAAGCGGTTTTAAAAAGGGCAATTATAACCGCAAGATATTTTTTTTCTTTTAACTTATGACAGAAAGGAGGGAACTACTCTAATATTGAAATACCAATATTGAACTTATTATCCATTCTGTTAGGAGGAGATATGACATGACGAGTGGTGGTAAGTGGGGGTATATCGTTTCGATTATTATTGTCTTTATCCTGAGTACTTTAATATCCCGATCCCTACAAACTTCACTAAATAGTTATTCTTGGCTTGTAATTATTCTCATAACCGGTACTTTTAGTATTATTACCTATTTTATCCAGAAATATGCCGGATTTTTTTTCCTTGAGAAGTGGAATAAGTTGTCTCTGGCAATAAATCGCTTGTCTGCTATTGATATTTTAGTTGCTTTAGGGGGATTGATAGTTGGTTTAGTGATCGGAGCTCTTTTAACTTACCCCCTTTCCTTTCTTTATATTAAAATTACTACTCTGCCTTTATTGGTGACTTTAGGCTGTGGGATTATTGGTTTGGCTTTAGCAATAATTCGCAAAGAAGATATTATTATGATTTTCACCGGAATTCCCAAAATGAAACTTTTACGGGGGCAAAACAATATAGCTAAGATATTGGATACCAGTTCGATTGTCGATGGACGAATTGCAGATATTTGTAAAACTGGTTTTGTTGAAGGTGACATGATCATCCCTCGATTTGTTTTAAAAGAATTGCAGCAGGTTGCCGATTCTCAAGATCCCTTGAAAAGAAGTCGAGGTCGGCGAGGTTTGGATATTTTAAATAAAATGAGAAAAGAAAAAAAGGTTAATATTCGTATTGTAGAGAGAGATTTTATCGAGATACGGGATGTTGATGCCAAGTTAATCAAGATGGCCAAAGTAATGGGAGCCAAAGTCATAACCAATGATTATAATTTGAATAAAATTGCTGAGTTAGAAGGAGTTGAAGTTCTTAATATCAATGAGCTCGCCAACTCATTAAAGCCCTATGTATTGCCTGGAGAGGAACTGAGAGTACAAATCATTCGAGAGGGGAAAGAATCCGATCAAGGAGTGGGGTATCTTGACGATGGAACCATGGTAGTGGTTGAAGGCGGGAAAAAATACATCAATGTTGTAATTGATACTATTGTTACCAGCGTTTTACAAACTCCAGCAGGGAGGATGATTTTTGCCAAACCGAGAGGAAAAATGTAAAATAGAGAAGTTCATTATCCTGGACTATGAGGTGATATTGTTTGTTCATAGCGCTGATCGTTGCTGCCGGAACTGGAGAAAGAATGAACTCAATTATTCCCAAGCAATTTTTACCGGTTTTAGGGAAACCGGTGTTGGCATATACCATTGATGCATTTGAGAAATCACCCTTAATAGATGAAATAATTGTAGTCATTAACGAAAATCATGAGAAGCAGTTCCAGGAACAGATTCTCAATCATATTCAAACCAAAAAGGTTTTACATTATGTTTTTGGTGGGGGTACCAGGCAAGATTCGGTTTATGCTGGATTAGAGTTAATTTTTAACCGCCCTGATGATTATGTTTTAATCCATGATGGGGTTCGACCTTTGGTGAGTGAAGAGATACTCATGCGCTCAGTAGAAGGGGTTATGAAATATGGTGCAGTTTGCTGCGCTATTCCTTCGGTTGATACCTTAAAAATAAGTAAAAATAACAATTATATTGATTCAACTTTAGATCGTTCGGTGGTTTGGAGAGCCCAGACCCCTCAATCTTTTAAGATTTCTATCATTTGGGAAGCCATCCAAAAAGCCAAGGTTGACGGTTTTTATGCGACAGATGATTCAGCCATGGTTGAGCGGATAGGGATTCCGGTTTACTTGGTATTGGGTTCTGAAGAGAATTATAAAATAACTACCCCCCAGGATTTTATGCGAGCTGAGGAGAATTTAAGATGGATAAAATCCTGACCGGCTTTAGGGTGGGTTTAGGATATGATATTCATCCTTTTGTTGAAGGGAAGAAATTAGTTTTAGGTGGTGTTACCGTACCCTATCATCTTGGTTTATCCGGCCATTCCGATGGGGATGTGGTTTGCCATGCGTTAATGGATTCTTTGCTGGGAGCAGCGTCATTACCAGATATCGGTTATTGGTTTCCCAATCAAGATGAGCGTTTCCTTAATGCTTATAGTCTTTTATTGTTGGAAGAAATAACTCAAAAAATCCGGGGCGAGGGGTTGGATATCATTAATTTTGATTGTACCCTGATTGCTGAATTTCCCCGGGTCATGCCTTATGTTATGGAAATGAAACAAAACTTATCCCGAGTGACTGGGGTAGATATTCAGTCGATCGGCCTTAAGGCGACGACCAACGAAAGACTTGGAAGTTTAGGAAAGGGGGAAGGCATTGCATGCCTATCCATATGTCTTATTTGGAAAAATGTATAAAAGGGATGTCGGTAACCCTTATTTTGTCCCTGGTGGTTTTTATTTTTTCCAATTTAACTTATGCAAACAAATCCATACCGGATCGATTGGTAAATCGAAATTCAGGAACAATTTTTATTAGTGGAAGGAGAGTTATGCGGATTCGACATTCCGGTGATTATTCTTCGATTGATGAAAGAACCGAAAAAATTTATAAGCGATTGTCGGATTTGTTTACACATCCTCCGTCGGGTGCCATTAATTTTTATGTAGCACCCGAATCAAAACAGGTGATAGCTTATTGTAATCAAAAGCTTCTTTTTTCGGTTTACCCAAGCGATGCCTCTCTAAATAACTCCGAAATGTTAGACCTTGCTCTGCTCTGGTTAAATCAGATCCAAATGGAATTTTATCGTTTATATGATGGATACGAAGGACGAGTAGTCAATAAAATTATTGGCTTAGCTTCTTGGTATGGGCCAAGATTCTCCGGAAGAACAACGGCATGCGAAGAGGTATTTAATCCTTATGCTTTTACGGCAGCTCATCGAACCCTCCCGATTGGCTCGATTCTTTTGGTTTCGAATCCTGATAATGGCAAAAAGGTTGTTGTAAGAGTAAACGATCGAGGACCGAGAAGTAAAAATCGAGAAATCGACCTATCATTGGCTGCAGCGAAAGCCATTGGGATCCACCAATCTGGTGTCGATGATGTGACTATTGAGGTGATTGAGTAGGTTTTACTCGGCAAAGAATAAATTTAACTTCATTCAAAAACCTAAGGGCATGATAAATCAAGCCCCTACCCAAGAATATAAAATGTAGGGGCGCAATTTATTGCGCCCAATTAATGTAGCGACCTGCCATGGCATGTCGAATCTTGGGTTTCATCTTCATCTGGTGCTACCAAGTGGCATGATTATCTATAATGGAAAAAGCCAAATAATTATATTCCTTATGGCAGAATCTATGATAGGTATTATTTTATAATGAAAAACAGGAAAGGGAACGAGATTGGATATCTACCTCTATAATACACTAACCCAAAAAAAAGAATTGTTTGTTCCACAGAATAAAGGAAAAATTGGTTTTTATGCATGCGGACCCACCGTTTATGACTTAATTCATATTGGAAATGCCAGAGTATTTGTAATATTTGATTGTTTGCGACGGTTTTTTGAACAGGTAGGCTATGAAGTTAACTTTGTACAAAATTTTACCGATGTTGATGATAAAATAATCAATCGAGCCAAGGAAAAGGGTCTTCAACCCGAAGAAATAGCGGCTAATTATATTGAACAATATTTGATTGATGCCGAAAGATTAGGCATCAATCAACCAACCGTTTCCCCCCGGGCGACTGAGCATATTCAAGACATTATCGCCCTCATCCAACGACTCGAAGATCAAGGTTTTACTTACTCTCTTGAGAGTGACATTTTGTTCGATGTTTCACGTTTTTCAGGTTACGGTAAACTTTCTCGAAAACCTATAGAAGATCAGATAGAGGGAGCACGGGTTGAGGCTCGTTATCAAAAAAGAAATCCTGCCGATTTTGTTCTATGGAAAAGCGCCAAACCAGGAGAACCCTTTTGGGAAAGCCCTTGGGGAAAGGGGAGACCAGGATGGCATATTGAGTGTTCGGCGATGTCGATGAAATATTTAGGCGAAACCCTGGATATTCATGCCGGCGGAATTGATTTAATATTTCCCCATCATGAGAATGAAATTGCTCAAAGTGAAGCAGCTACCGGCAAACCTTTTGTTAAATATTGGCTTCATAATGGTTATGTGAATATTCAAAATGAAAAGATGTCGAAATCTTTAGGCAATATCTTGACCGTACGTGAGCTTTATGCTAACCGTGATCCCCGATTATTGCGTTTAGTTATTCTTTTTACTCATTACCGCAATCCTATTAATATCGATGATACGATTTTAGATGCTGCAGGGAGTTATTTAAATCGAATTAAAAATTTTGTTCGGAATTTCTTTTTTATTTATAACCAAATCCAGTCAGATTCGAAATGGCAGGATAGTGATAAAAGCTTAATAGATAAAATCCAGTCAATGTATGAAAAGTTTGTTTCTGCACTTGCTGATGATTTTAATACCCCTCAAGCCTTGGCGGTTTTGAGTGATTTTATTAAAGAGATGAATATTTATCTTCAACCAAAAAGACGAAAATGGAATCTCAATACATTGGAAAGTATTTTAGGTTTTCTCAATCAAGTGAACCAAATTTTGGGTGTGATACCGCTACAGGGGATAGAGGAAGAAGATCGAGAAGTTTTAAAACTGATTCAAGATAGGGAAATTGCCAGAAAAAATCGAGATTTTTCCCAGGCAGATCTTCTTCGAGATACTATTGTGAAATCCGGCTATATCATCGAAGATACACCTCTGGGGCCTCGCTATTATCGAGATGAAGATTGTTAACTAAAAACAAAGATTCGAGCTGCCATGGCATGTCGCTACATTAATCGTGCGCAATGAATTACGCCCCTACTTTTTAAATTCTTTAGTAGGGGCTTGATTTATCAAGACCGAGGGTGAATTCAAAATAAGCTTGAAGAAGAGGGAAGCAATGTCAAATATCATCTACGGACGAAATCCAGTAAAAGTAGCCATGGAATCACCAAGGAAAAAACCAATACAGCTTTATCTTCAGAATGATATCCAAGGTGAAGTAATCATAAAAATTATCGAGTTAGCCAATCGTTTAAAAATACCCTTTATTAGGCTGGATAAGTTTGCTATACAAAAAATTGTCGGCTATCCAGCTCATCACCAAGGGGTGGTTTTGGTTTATGAACCATTGGGAAGTCCAACCTGGAAAGATATTCTAACCAAAGCAAAATCCAAGAAGGATTCTTTGGTGGTTTTTGTTGATAGCGTTGAAGACCCACGGAATTTAGGTGCAATCCTCAGAACAGCATCAGCTTTTGGTGTTGATGGGGTTATTACTAGCAAAGCTCACACCGCACCGATAAATTCAGAAGTGATTAAAGCTTCAGCAGGAGAACTGGAAAAAGTCGACATAGCTCAGGAGAATAATTTTACTGGAATTGTTAAAGAATTTCGCGAGAATAATTTTTGGATGGTTTCCTTTGAAGCTGATGCTGAAATGCCCTTATGGGAAATGGATTTTAGCCAAGGTTCCTGGGGAATTATAGTAGGAGGAGAGGATCGAGGAGTTCGAAAGATTATCCGTTCGCTTTGTGATTACGTCGTTTCTATACCCTTGGAAAATATGGTAAACTCGCTAAACGTATCAGTAGCCTTTGGTGTTGGACTTTATGAGGTGATTCGTCAAAAACAAGGGAGTCGTTCATGCTGAAAAAAGGTGATGTTATCGAAGGAATTGTTGAAACCTTTGCTCTTCCCGATTGTGTTGGAGTGATACGCCATCAAAACTGGGTAGTTTTTGTACCTGGGGTTCTACCTGGAGAAAAATGCCGAGTTACAATTCGAAAAGTCAAAAGAAATTTTCTTCAAGGAGAACTCGAAGAATTCATTGAAAAATCCCCAGCTCGAATTGAACCGATATGTCCTCATTTTAAAATGGGCTGTGGTGGATGTAGCCTTCAGTTTGCGGATTATGCTGAACAGGTATCAATAAAAGAGAAAAATGCCCTCAATACCATTGAAAAGATTGGTAAAGTCGATCTTTCATCGATAGACTATGAAGGATTTCTTCCATCAGTTCTAAGCCTTGGTTATCGTAACAAAATGGAGTTCAATTTTGGTAACCAAGATGGAAAATTGATTTGTGGATTGAGACCCAAGGGTAAATATTGGGATCTTATTGATTTACAAACCTGTTATTTAATGAATTCACAGCTGGTTACTGGATTATTAGATTTTTTTCGATCTTATGGAAACCGTTATGGATTAAAGGGATACGATCCGGTTCGAAAAGATGGTTTTTTAAGAAATTTATTAATTCGTTACAACCGCAGTCTTGACCAATATTTGATCGGTCTTTCAACGATAAGGGGAGAACTCCCTGGGGTGGGAGAACTGGTTAAGGACTTGACCCATTATTTTCCTAACGTTTCTGGACTTGTGCACATTATAAACAATTCACCGGCTAATGCCCTCTTGTTTGAAGAAAAAATTCTTTTATATGGCTCGGATTATTATATTGAAACCATTGGTTCGACCCAGTACAAAGTCTCCATTGATAGTTTTTTTCAGGTCAATATTCATACCGGTGAGCTACTTTTTCCAATCATTACCAATTATGCCGATCTCCAACCCGGGGAATCGCTTTTTGACCTTTATTCAGGAAACGGAAGTATTGGATTATATTTATCACGCCAGGGGACCATGATTACTGGAATTGAAGAAAATCCCCAGGCAGTTGAAGATGCTCAGTATAATGCTACTTTAAACTCGATTTCTTCTTATAACGCTATTTGTGGAAGAGTGGAAAAGGCATTGTTGGATGTAATTGGAAATTCTATGAAAAAAGGAATAGTTGATCCTCCTCGAGCAGGTTTGACACCCAAAGTTATCAAAACTTTGGTTGCAGCTCACCCTGAGAAAATCGTTTATGTCTCTTGCAACACCGCATCGTTGGCCCGTGACTTGGTGGTATTTGCTGAGGACAACTATTTTTTAAAAAAAATTTCCTGGATTGATCTTTTTCCTCAAACCCCTCATTACGAAGCGGTAGCATTGATTGAACCTTCAAGTTAATTCTATTTTTCCCCTCATAGTGGGAAATTTCTCACTTTTTTCTTTTCTCTCTCCTGGTGGGAAAGGATTCAGTTCATTTCTAAAAAATTCCAATTCCCGTTTTACCTTCCCTGCTAAAGGGGGAGATAAGTTTCTGAAAAAGTATTTTTCATTATCATTTGGTGTTTTCTTAGAGCATAAGGATTTATCCATTAAGATCGGTATAAAGAAATGAGAAGGCAAAATTAGAATTATGGACTATCATGATATAATTAATAATTCTATTTTATTATTTTTTTCAATACTGGGGTATTGCAAAAAGACGGTTCGGTCGTTAGAGTATTACCAAATAAGGTAGGTGAGACCATGAAATCCATTGAGAAAGTAGAAAAATTTGCCCAACTTAACGACTTCGTTGCCGACAGAGTATACCACTTGAGCGGTGAAGGTGCCTTTGAAGTTTTAGCTCAAGCCCGAAAATTGGAGAAGTTGGGTAAAAAGATTATTCATCTTGAAATCGGCGAACCAGATTTTGAGACTCCTGAAAGAGTTAAAAATAAAGCAATTCAAGCCATCCAAGCTGGACATACCCACTACGTACCTTCTTCTGGATTAGACGACTTAAAAGAAGCAGTTACAACCTATATGAAAAAAACCCGGGGAGTAAACGTTGACCCGGAGGAAGTTGTTATCACCCCAGGAGCTAAACCGGTTATATTTTTAACCTTTCTTATGCTTCTTCAGCCAGGTGATGAGGTGATATATCCCAATCCTGGCTTTCCAGCTTACCGGTCAATTATTGATTTTGCCGGAGCAAAAGCAGTACCTCTTCCTCTTTTAGAAGAGAATGAATTTCGGGTGGACACCAATGAACTAAAAAGTTTGATAACTACGAAAACCAAGATGTTAGTTTTAAATTCTCCGCATAATCCGACTGGTTCAAGATTATTGGCCGAAGACTTAGAGGCAATAGCACATGTTGCAATCGATGAGGACTTAATGGTATTTACTGATGAAGTATATAGCGAAATTGTTTATGATGGAGATCATGTGAGCATACTCCAATACCCAGGTATGAAAGAGAGAACAGTATTGCTCGATGCCTTTTCTAAAACCTTTGCCATGACCGGTTGGAGATTGGGTTATGCAGTTCTTCCTCGGGAATTAGCCGGATATTTATCTTTATTAGTTACTAACTCCAATTCATGTACCTGTACTTTTACTCAGATGGCAGGAGCTGAGGCTCTTTTATTCGAGAGAAACTCAGTTCAAAATATGACGAACGAGTTCCGTCGGAGAAGAGACTTTTTATTTGATCGGATAAGCAAAATTGAAGGTGTTCAAATTGTTAAACCGAATGGTGCTTTTTATTATTTTCCCAATATCAAATCTTTTGGATTAACATCCCGAGAAATGGCTGCTTACCTTTTGCAGGAAGCTGGGGTTGCCCTTCTCCCTGGAACTTGTTTTGGTGAACAGGGTGAGGGTTATTTACGGATTTCTTTCTCAAATTCGATGGAAAATATTTCTGAAGCTATGGATCGAATTGAACTCGCCTTAAAGCGATTAAAAGCATAAAACCGGATCTCATAACCGGAACAGGAGGACGATAAAATGAAAATTGTTTTAACTAACTTTAGACGAAAAGGGACTCCTATGAGCCGAGCCGAAGAACAGGGATTGCTTCAAAAAATTATTGATCTTCTCTATGTTGAAGGCTTGGAATTTGATTTAAAAATTGTTGATTCAGAATCTGGTGAATGATTGAAAAGCCGGGATGATATTTCAGAAAAAAGAATCCCGGCAACGATAAAGAAGCACCCCGCTAAAGTGCGGGGTGTAAATTTCTCTTGCCAAAGAAAATATGAAACCACCGCAGCAAACACTGGCTCTAAAACAAAAATGATTCCAACATGGATAGCGGTAGTATGTTTTTGTGCTACTTTTTGAATCGCAAAAGCCAACCCGGTTGCGGCAGTCCCTAAAAAAATAAACTGACCAACATCGATCCACTGAGCGGGAAGGCGGAGTGACCGAAAAGAAATAGCCAGTAAAAAACTCAAAAAGGCTACCGTACCCATTTCAACGATAACCAGCGGAAGAGCCTGGCTTTTTTGGGAAAACTTTTCTACCAATACGATCTGCAATCCATAAGCTGCTGCCCCTACCAAGGTTAATAAATCTCCAAAAATTTGCCCTTTTTTTATAAATTCAGTAGGATTAAAAGTCAGAAAAGCTAATCCAACCAGAGCCATAGCTACTCCAATCATGGTTTCTTTTTTCAGCTTGGTTCGAAGGAAAGCGAAAGAAAAAAAAGGAACTAAAATAACCGACAATCCGGTGATAAATGCCGAACGGGCTGGTGTGGTATAAACTAAACCAAAGGTTTGAAAAAGATAACCACCAAAGAGAGCGGTTCCTAAAATCAAGCCGTATTTAAAAGTATTTTTATCTGGCAACCTTTGGGGAAGAATGAGTAGCAAAAATAAAGTGGCAATGGTAAATCGCCAAAAGAGAACATTCAGTGGGGCTTCTCTGCTTAATATGTTTTTCATCATGACAAAAGTTCCTCCCCAGACGAGGCAAACTCCTGCCAAGGAAAAATCAGCTATCAGTGAACGATTTATTTTCATAATTCTCTCCTTTAAATATCACTTGAAGCGATGGGTATTTTTTTTCTTGAATAAAATATTTTGCGCATTATTTGTTGGCATTTTAAAGCACACAAATGGTAGTATATCTTTATTTTTCATAAAATTGAACCAGGAGAAGGGTTAAAAAACAATTTCTACGAGATTAAGGAATTATTCGCTCCTTCACCCTTGGTGGGAAAAATTGGGATGAGGATGAAAACCAAGATTCGTCATGCCATGGCATGACGCTACATTAATCGAGCGCAATACATTGCGCCCCTCCAATTTAATATTCTTTGGTAAGGGCTTGATTTATCATGCCCATTCTAAATCCGTCATTCAGACTGTGTCACAATAATTCTGTAAATTATTTACTCCCACTAATGCTAATATTTTATAGTAATATTGGGGATAGATAACCAAAAACAAAAGATAAATGTAC
>MWBQ01000029.1 GCA_002069605.1 Candidatus Atribacteria bacterium ADurb.Bin276 | reverse complement strand
AATCCGCGGCGCTAAAGTTCTCCGCATCAAAGGGCATGAATAACTATAGCAACTAATCAATTATGCCCCGATTCTCCTTTCCTTTTACTAAATGATAATGAAAGTCGGTTTGAACTTGCTCTTTCTTCCAAAATTATTTGCACTATCTCACCCTTGATTTTGTTCCTCCTTCCAAACTTTGCTCCTTCTCCCTTGATGGGAGAAGGGTGGGATGAGGGTGAGAACCCTGTATAAGATCCTCGCGCCCTCAAAAATCGAAGCCTCAGGATAACGGCATTTTTTAATTCGTCATTCAGAGGAGTCCGGTGTCTTTTACCGGACGACGTGAGAATCTCATCTTTCATTCTTATTTCTTGATTATTTTCCAAATATAAAATCACCCTCCCCACCGCAAAAGCAGCACCCCTCCAAGGAGGGGAATTGTTGAATTTATTCCCCCATTGAGGGGGGATTCAAGGGGGGTGTGCCTTTTTCTTTTTTGTTTGATCGCTTTTTCACCCATTCCGGTATTTCCAGGATAGGTTTTAACAATTCAACTATTAATATTTTTCAAATAATATCCGATTCACTTATATAGTAAGAAAAGAAAAAATATATTATAATCAATGCTGGTTGCTATAACTACATATCATCTATAAAGAAAATAAATAGAAATTATTAAGTATAAAAAAATATGAAGAGTAAATAAAAACTAATTATAAACAAAAGAAATTGGAAGGTTGAATGAGTAAAATTATGGTTATAGATATTGAAAAATGCAAGAAATTACCTCCATGTTCTCTGCAGTGAGGAGAAAGGAAAACATTGGATGTTCCCCATCAAGGACCAATAAATATCTTGAATATTTATTTGCTTAAATATATTTTTCCTATGCCGGTAGAAATAAATTCAGGAGCAAAATAACTTCATTATTTCCTAAAGCAGCATTTGGAGGGGTTAAATGAAAATATTTGAACTCCATGAAGAAGTTTTAGAGGATTACAAAAAGTATGTTCAAAGTTTTGTGAGCGTTGCCGATGATCGCATCCGTCAATTTATACGCGATCAAGTTTTTAGCAGCAACTATTTATGGCCGGACGTCTTAATCCAACTCAATCCAACCTACCAGATGGGGGAAACAGTTGATGAGCTTTCTGCCCGCGGAACTGTTCATCCCATTATTGCTGAAATATTCCGCGATAAAAAGAATCTCCCATTTCGTCTTTACCAGCACCAACAAGCAGCTATTGAAAAAGCAAAAAAACCGGAACATTTCGTCGTTACCAGCGGGACTGGTTCTGGAAAAAGCCTCTGTTATTTTATTCCTATTGTGGATTTTATTGCTCAACAACAAATCGCCAGCGATCGAGTTACCGCGATCATCGTTTATCCAATGAATGCCCTGGTTAACTCACAATATGAATCTTTAAAACGTCTGTCTCAAAATTATTTCGAGAGAACCGGTAATGAGTTTCCTGTTCGTTTTGAAAAATACACTGGCCAGGAAGGGAAAGAAACCAAAGATCGCATCCAGAAAAATCCCCCACATATTTTATTAACCAACTATGTAATGCTTGAACTCATGCTGGTCCGACCTCAGGAACGTAATTTTGTTGATAAAACCACCAGTGCTCTTCAGTTTTTAGTTTTCGATGAGCTCCACACTTACCGAGGTCGCCAAGGCGCTGATGTTGGTTTATTGATAAGACGACTGAGAGAACGGTGTGGGAATCCTGCGTTACTTTGCATTGGGACCAGCGCTACCATGGTTTCTAACCGAGAGAGTAGTCCCCAGGAAAGACGAAAAGCGGTTGCTGATTATGCTAGTCAACTATTTGGAGTAAAAATTGAATCAAATAATATCATCGAAGAATCACTATCCAAAGTAACCAATTCCACTTTTACCTTTTTTCGAGATGAATTGATTGAAGCCATCAGAAAACCAATTCCAACTCATTTACCAGATTTTCTAAACAATCCCTTTTCGGCTTGGTTGGAAACCACTTTTGGCATTGAACAAGAAATCGATGAGCGATATCGTCGGAGAATTCCGATAACCTTGGCAGAAGGGGCGAAACAATTTCATGAACTTACAGGGATTGATCAAGAAGAAATAGAAGAGAAAATTCGTCAATACTTCTATGCTGGGAGTCGGTTAAGACTCCCCGATAATAATCCAGTATTTGCTCTTAAACTTCACCAATTTATTTCTCAGGGTCAAACCCTCTATGCAACCATGGAATCCCGTGAGGATCGATATCTCACTCAAGAAGCGCAATATTATGCTCCAGGGGAGAGCCAAAAGAGAATTCTCTACCCACTTAAATTTTGTCGTCTTTGTGGACAGGAGTATTATCTGGTTAAACTCGATAGATTCAATAACAAAATTCTCCCCGAGGATGGTATAGCAGTTGATTCAGAGGGCGAAGTGATCTCAGGATATATTTATTTTGACACCGAAAATGGAGAAGAATGGAGTAACGACTATCTTCCTGATGACTGGTTTGATGAAAAAGGAAGAGTTATAAAAAGCTATCAAAAACATCTTCCCCAGCCAATCTGGGTTTCAGTTACCGGTGATTTTGAATCGCAAGAAAGTACTAAGTTAATCAGGGCTTGGTTCCAGCCACGGCCTTTCTTGATATGTTTAAAGTGTGGTGAATACTATACCAAACAAAACACCGATGACTTTCGCAAGCTTACCGGTCTCTCCAACGAAGGTCGGAGTTCGGCAACCACAGTTTTAACTACCTCCATTTTGCGGCGACTCAATGGTCACAATATCGATATCGGTGCTAAAAAAATCCTGAGTTTTACCGATAATCGACAAGATGCTTCCTTGCAATCCGGACATTTTAATGATTTTGTTCAGGTTTCTTTGATTCGTGCTGCAATTTACCAAGCATTGGCTCATCACGAATCATTGAGTTTTTATGATATTGCTGAAAAAGTGGTCAATGAGTTAGGTTTATCGATCGCCGATTATTCTTCAATCCCAAATCTGCTTCCCGATACCTTGCAAGGGAAGGAAGTAAAAGACACTTTTCGAGATCTTGTCGAATATCGAATTTATGAGGATTTGCGCCGTGGCTGGCGGATATTGCAGCCAAATCTTGAGCAGTGCGGGCTACTACACATTGAATATCGTGGCTTGGAAGAATTATGTAATAACGAAAAAATTTGGGAAGAGTTTCCCCAGATGAAAAAGTTAAGTGGCCGAGATCGATTAAAATACCTTACCGCTTTTTTGGATTTTACTCGGAAAAAGCTGGCTATCGATATTCAATGTTTAAAAGAAATTCATCTACAACAACTCAGAAAGAAGGCCTATCAAAATCTGAATGAAAAATGGGCTTTTGACCAATCAGAATATCTTCATACATCCAGTTATTTGGTTTACCCCAATTTACCTCAAAGAAGTAGCTCAAATTATATTAGCCTCTCGTCACGAAGTCTTCTCTATCGATTTATGAAACGCTATGCCTTAATCGACGAAGATTACGACCAATTTATTCAAAAATTGATTCGGATTCTTAGCGGTCATGGAATTTTCAAAATCGAAGAGGAAAAGGGACAGTTCCGTATTCAGCTTAATGCCGGTATTTTGATTTGGAAGAAAGGGGATGGAAGACTTCCTCGAGATTTGATCTATTCTCGCAAGCTCACCGATCTTCCTTTTCGGGAATGTGTTGGAGAAGCCAACTCATTTTTTCGAGAATTTTATTCCGGTCAAGCCTTATCGCTTCGTCATGTTGAAGGCCGAGAACATACCGCTCAAGTCTCTTACGAAAATCGCAAAAAACGTGAAGATCTTTTTCGTGAAGGTAAATTGCAGTGTCTTTTTTGCTCACCTACCATGGAGTTAGGAATTGATATATCCGATCTCCAGCTGGTCCATTTGCGCAATATTCCACCAACCCCTGCCAATTATGCCCAGCGAAGTGGACGAGCTGGTCGGACTGGAGATCCTGCTCTGGTAATGAGTTATTGCCAAGCAGGAAGTGCCCATGATCAGTATTATTTCCACAAACGCACCGAAATGGTTTCGGGAACAGTAAGGCCTCCCCGGATTGATTTAGAAAACCAGGATATGGTGATCGCCCACCTTCATTCCATCTGGCTGGCTCGAACCGGAGTCGATTTAAAAGATTCGATTGATGACATCCTGGAAATCAGATTATCTGATTATCCCTTAAAAGAATCAATTCAAGGAGCAATTCAGCTGAACGAGAAAAAAATAAAGAAATGTATTCAGGAAGCTCGGTGGGTTTTAAGCACCTGTATTTTATCGAGGGAAGCTGAACAAGTATTCACCGATGAATGGGTTTCGAATATCATTATGAATGCGCCCAAAAATTTTGACCAAGCCTTTAACCGCTTCCGTGAGCTCTATCGAACTGCCGATCAGCAATGGGTAAATGCCAATGAAATCCT
Organism: Candidatus Atribacteria bacterium ADurb.Bin276; assembly: GCA_002069605.1. Classification (NCBI taxonomy): domain Bacteria; kingdom Pseudomonadati; phylum Atribacterota; class Atribacteria; order Atribacterales; family Atribacteraceae; genus Atribacter; species Candidatus Atribacter allofermentans. The sequence goes on along the minus strand of MWBQ01000029.1, from coordinate 224 downwards.
CCGCTTTCAACGGCGGGATAGGGCAAAGATTGAAGAAGCCCAACGATTAGTCAAAGAAGCTGAAAGACAAATTGATTTCTTACTCAACCAAAGAACCAGCCGTGAAGAGTCGGATTTTTACCCCTACCGTTATTTGGCCAGTGAAGGGTTCCTCCCTGGTTATAATTTTCCCAGATTACCGGTTCGAGCTTTCATTGATCGGGGTGAAGGTGAATATATTTCCC
>MWBQ01000028.1 GCA_002069605.1 Candidatus Atribacteria bacterium ADurb.Bin276 | reverse complement strand
CGTCTCCGACGTTATCACCGACATTATCGGCAATAACCGCTGGATTGCGGGGATCATCTTCGGGAATGCCGGCTTCAACCTTTCCCACTAAGTCGGCACCCACATCAGCAGCTTTGGTATAAATCCCACCACCAACTCTGGCAAAAAGGGCGATTGAACTAGCACCCAGGGCAAAACCGTTGATAATATCAGCATCTCGAACGATCAGATAAAGAATTCCTAACCCCAAAAGTCCAAAACCAGCTACGCACATTCCCATAACAGTACCTGAGGAAAAAGCCACCTTGAGAGCTTGACCTATTCCTTGGGTTGCAGCCTGCGTGGTTCGGGCATTGCTTCTGGTTGAAACCCTCATTCCCACAAAACCGGCTAATACTGAACAAATCGAACCACAAAGATAACAAATGGCTTCAACAATTCCTCGGGTAAAAGTGAGGAGGATAAACATTCCGATAACAAAAAAAACCAAAAAGAAGTATTCCCTTTTGAGAAAGGCCATAGCCCCTTCCTGAATAGCATGGGAAATCTCTTTCATTCTTTCATTACCGGCATCAAACGTATTAATTTTCATAATCAAATAAACTGCATATATAACTGCTATTAAACCAGCTATAGTTGCAAATACTGCTAATCCCACAATATAATCCTCCCTTCTGAATTACTACTATTCATTCAGTTGATTTCTTTTCCCATTCCTTCCTGCGGCCAGGAAAATGGAATAAAATATTTCCGGTAGATGGCCATGGCATATCGATCAGTCATCCCCGAAATAAAATCACATACGATTATATCGGTATCTTGGTGATAAAAATTAACCCGATATTCCTTTTCAAAGATATCTAAATTTTCCAAAAAGAATTGATAAAGCTCTTTTATTAATCGTTTCGCTTTTTCTCTTTCTAACTGTTGATATTCTCCAAAATACACCGTATCAAATAGAAACTTTCGTAATTCCTGGGTGGCGTTCCGAACTGGAATGCTCATGGTCACTGGAGATTTTTCAACGCTGTTAAGAATAACGTCTTTCACCATTCGATTAATTCTTTCTCGATGGCTTTTCCCCAAAACTTCTAAACAATCCTGGGGAAGGTCATCTTGAGTGATAACACCAGCTCGTATAGCGTCATCGATATCGTGGTTTACATAGGCTATCATATCTGACCATCTAACTACTTGGCCTTCCAAGGTTTGGGGTAAATTTTCTTTGGAAACTTTCTCCATATTTAAATCCCTGGTCTTGGAATGCCGAAGGATACCATCTCTCACCTCCCAGGTCAAATTTAGACCTTTTCCATCTCTTTCGATAAACTCAACAACTCGTAAACTTTGTTCATTATGCTTAAAACCTCCCGGATGTATTTCCCGGAGGGCTTCCTCGCCGGCATGCCCAAAAGGGGTATGCCCCAGATCATGACCAAGGCTGATCGCCTCGGTTAGGTCTTCATTCAACCTTAGCCCTCGAGCAATAGTCCGAGAAATTTGCGAGACTTCCAGGGTGTGGGTAAGCCGGGTACGATAATGATCGCCTTCCGGACTTAAAAAAACCTGGCTTTTGTGCTTGAGTCGTCGAAAAGACTTGCTGTGGATGATTCGGTCACGATCTCTTTGAAAGCAATTCCGTAATTCACATTCTTCTTCAGGGTGCTCACGACCTCGGCTTTTGGTACTCAAAGTTGCCAGTGGCGAGAGGGTTTGAGCTTCCCAGTTTTCCCAAAATCTTTTGATCGTAGCAATTTCCAAGCGATCACCTGAAAAACCGGACTGGTATATACCAGTCCGGTTTATTTCGGTTCAATAATTATGTTTACTTATCGAACTTAGATGTATCCTTCACTTTTCCTTCTTCTTCGATTACCGCATGAGCGGCTGCCAAACGAGCCAAAGGAACACGGAAAGGTGAACAGCTGACATAGTTTAATCCAATAGTATGACAGAACATAACCGACTTCGGATCACCACCATGTTCACCGCAGATCCCGCATTTGAGGTCTGGTCGGACTTGTCTCCCTTTTTGAACACCCATCTTCATTAACTCACCAACTCCATCAAGATCAATGGATTGGAAAGGATCCTCGGGCAGAATACCATTTTCTTCATAGAAGAAAAGGAACTTGCCTTCAGCGTCATCTCGGCTGTACCCAAAGGTCATCTGGGTTAAGTCGTTGGTCCCAAAGGAGAAAAACTCAGCGTATTCAGCAATCTGATCGGCGACTACTGCTGCTCGAGGGATTTCAATCATGGTTCCAAATTTATACTGAACTTTCGACTGATGTCGATCCAAAGCTTCTTTGGCTACTTTTTCCAAAATTTCTTTTTGGATTTTGATCTCGTTCTGGTGACCTACCAATGGAATCATAATTTCTGGAAGAACTTTTACTCCTTCTTTGTCGAGCTCACAAGCTGCTTCGATGATTGCCCGAACCTGCATCTCGACAATTTCTGGATATACTATTCCCAATCGGCAACCGCGGAGACCCAACATCGGGTTGACTTCATGAAGTCCACGCACGATCTTGAGCATCTTCTCTTTTTCCTCGAGTTCAGAACCACTGATTCCTTTCACCCGTAAAGTGGTTACTTCGACCAAGAGATCCTCTAATTTAGGCAGAAATTCATGAAGAGGAGGATCGATTAAACGAACGGTTACTGGTTTTCCTTCCATAACCTTAAATATCTCTTTAAAATCACCTTTTTGCATTGGTTCAATTTTTGCCAAGGCTTTTTTTCGTTCTTCAACGTTCTGAGCTATGATCATTTCCTGTACTGCTGGTAAACGATCGGGTGCCATGAACATATGCTCGGTCCGACACAAACCAATTCCTTCAGCACCGAATTCGATCGCTTTACGAGCATCATTTGGTGTATCGGCATTAGCACGAACACCCAGTTTTCGAATGCTATCAGCCCAACCTAAAAGCTTTTGGAAATCTTCGGAAAGTTGAGGTGGAATGGTTTTGGCTTGTCCTAAAATGACTTCGCCTTTCCCACCATCGATACTGATATAGTCTCCTTCTTTGACGACCAAAGAATTAACCTGAAATTGTTTTTTATCGAGATCGATAACTACCGCTTCACAACCGGCAACACAGGGTTTTCCCATTCCTCGAGCAACTACTGCAGCGTGACTAGTCATTCCGCCTCGGCTGGTTAAAACCCCTTGTGCAGCAACGACACCATGAATATCATCAGGGGTGGTTTCAGGACGAACCAAAATAGCTTTAGTTCCTTCATTGGCTTCCCGTTCGGCGTCATCAGCATCAAAATATACCTTCCCACTGGCTGCACCAGGTGAAGCTGGAAGTCCTTTAGCGATAACCCTCAACGGAACGCTTCGGTCAATCTGGGGATGAAGGAGTTGATTAAGAGAGGCCGGATCAATTCGTTTTACAGCTGTTTTCTTATCAATTAATCCTTCACTCACCATGTCTACAGCTATTTTTATGGCCGCCTGGGTGGTTCGTTTCCCGGTTCGGGTTTGAAGCATATAAAGCTTCCCTTTTTCAATTGTAAACTCAAAGTCCTGCATATCCCGATAATGTTCTTCTAATATAGAATAAATCTTCTTCAATTCTTCAAAGTCCTCGGGAAGATCTTGCCCCATATCCTTAATTGGTTTTGGAGTTCGAATACCAGCCACCACGTCTTCACCTTGAGCATTAAGCAAGTATTCCCCATAGAATTCTTTTATACCGGTTGATGGATTGCGAGTAAAACCAACGCCAGTTCCCGAATCATTTCCCATATTACCAAAAGCCATCATTTGAACGTTGACTGCGGTTCCCCAGTTTTCAGGAATTTTATTGATCTTTCGGTAGGTGATAGCTCTTTTATTATTCCATGAACTAAAAACAGCATTGATGGATTTTTTTAATTGATCAAATGGCTCTTGAGGGAAATCTTCACCAGTCACCTTTTTATACAGTTCTTTATATCGTGAAATGACTACCTTTAAGTCTTCAGCAGTGAGATCGGTATCGAGATTGACACCAACCTGTTTTTTTACATCACTGAGAATTTCTTCGTATTTATCGTGGTCGACACCCATAACCACATCACCGAACATTTGGATAAAACGTCGGTAACAATCAAGGGCAAAGCGCTCATTACCGGTTAGTTTAACAAGACCTTGAAGAGAGCTTTCATTCAACCCTAAATTTAAAACTGTATCCATCATGCCTGGCATGGATGCCGGAGCGCCAGAACGAACTGAAACTAAAAGCGGGTTTACTGGATCTCCAAATTTTTTTCCTGACTTCTTTTCCAGTTCAATTAAGTTCTTTTTAACCTCTTCTTCAAGTCCTTCGGGCCATGTTTCATTGTTTTTGTAATAATGATGACAGGCTTCGGTACTAATGGTAAATCCTGGAGGGACGGGGAGACCTATTCGGGTCATTTCAGCAAGGTTGGCACCTTTTCCGCCCAAAAGCATCTTCATTGATGCATCGCCTTCACCAAAAAAATAAACGTACTTCTTCATTCTGCTTCCTCCCTTTGCTTTTGAATTTTAAGCAAAATCTGATTGATTATGTCTTTACTATTTAAACTGGTGATATCAATCACCGGACAATTTAACTTTTGATATATGTCTTGAGCAAATTTAATCTCTTGTCGAACAACTTCTTGATTGGCTTTATATTCCATATAATTTAAACCCAGGTTCATAATGCGCTCATTACGGAGCTTTTGTAAAAGTTCTGGTTCCATTATAAAGCCGATGACAATTTTCCCTGGGTCTTTTCCCAAAATATCTTCCATGTTCTGTGGAAGTGGAAGGTCAGGGTTAAGCATCATATAACCACATTTAATTCCCTTTTTTGCCAATTGCAAAATGCAATCGTCACGATGGGGAAACCATACGGTAAGAATGATGACTTGTGCCTCATTAAGCCGAGAAAAACTTACTCCGGTACTTTCCGCCAGTGCATATTCTACAGCTTCAGTAATTGCCACTGATTCCCTATTGGAGCCATGAAGCAAACCCGGTTCTCCCCGGGGAGATCGAGTCGATAGCTTCCGGATAGAATTAACAATCGGGCCCAACAAATCCAATACTAAAATTCGACGATGCAGTGATTCAGAAACTAGTGCTTGGACAAAATCATCGTTGACTAGAGTATAAATCACCAAATCCTTTTGAGGGCGTGTTATATCGAGTATACTAAATATTTCTTCTTTATTTTTTACGTGATCAAACCGTAAAATTTTAACTCGAGGGAGATCAAATTGGGCAAGTGCTGCTTGTACGGCTAAATAAGCAGTTTTTCCCGTTCCATCAGAAACAACAAATATACTGAAATCATCACTGGTCTTAATATCACAAAATTCGGAGCTCACCTGGATTCCTCCTCAATAACGATTTGAGAAAGATCGGCAATGGGTTGCCAGAGTTCAACAATCTTTTTTAATAATGATAATCGATTGTTGCGCACTAATTCTGATTCGGTCATAACCAACACATCATCAAAAAAACGGTTGAGCACCGGAATAACGGTTGAAAAAGATTCACAGGCATAAATATAATCGCCTCGTTGGATAGCTGGATAAAAATCTTTTTCTACGCTTTGCAGTGTGTTATTTAGTTGGCGTTCAACTTCTTCTTCAAAGAGATTGGTATCCACTAAGGGAAGTTCTTGAAAATTTTTGGTGATGTTGTTGGCTCGACAAAAGCCGGTAATTATATCGTCAAAAAATTTCCTTTTATTATCAAATAATTTTTGAAGTACATGTATTCGCAGGTAAATATCATAGATATCATTACAAGAGGCACTTAATACTGCATTGATAATGGAATAATTCATTCCAGTTTCCAATAAATAATAACGAAACCGGCCAACAATAAACTGAATTACATCATCTATCACCGAAGGATCGGGATTTACAAATCCCTGTTCTTTTAAAATTTCTAAGTTCCAACCAATCCATTCTCGCAAGTTTGAATACCAATGACGGTTTAACAGAATATTAAAAATACCCTGCGCTTGTCTCCTTAATCCAAAAGGATCAGTTGAACCGCTGGGTACTCTCCCCAAAGAAAAACTGGAAACTATATTATCCATTTTATCAGCAAGGGAAAGAATACTTCCGGTAAAAGTTTCCGGATAGTCTTCCTGCCCAGGGGAGGGAAGGTATTGTTCTTTAATAGCAATGGCAACTTCGTCATTTTCATGGTTTAATTGAGCATAAACCTTTCCCATATGACCCTGCAATTCCGGTAATTCTTTAACCATTTCACAGGTCAAATCGGCTTTGGCTAGAAGAGCAGCCCGGTCTAAATGGGTGAGAGAGTCTTCATTGCCAGGGAAACAAGCCCCCAATCGTTTAACTAAGAATTTTAAGCGCAGTGTTTTTTCCCACATGGTGCCTAATCCTTCTTGAAAAACTATTCCTCTTAAGAATTTGGTTCTTTGCTCTAAATTTTTTTTCTGGTCTTCGGTAAAAAAGAACAAAGCATCTTCAAGTCGAGCTTTCAACACTCTTTCATTCCCATGAATAATTTTCTGACACCCAAAAGCCGGTCGATTCAAAACCACCAAAAAACGAGAAAGCAATTTCCCCTCATCATCAACACAGGCAAAATATTTTTGGTGATGTTTCATCACCGTAGTGAGAACGCAAGCGGGAAGTTTTAAATATTTTTCGTTAAAATTTCCCAAAGCTGCATCGGGATATTCTACTAAAAAAGTAACTTCATTAATAAGGCCCTCATCTTTCAACCAATGACCGCCAATCTTTTTGGCTTCTCTATCTAACGCTTCTTCAATCATTGTTCTTCTTTGGGCCGGATCCACTATAACCTTGAGGCTTCCCAAAACTGGAATATAATCTGTTGATTTGTGTAAAACCTGAGAGTTTTTTGATAAAAATCGATGTCCGTGAGTGAAACGAGAAGCAGAAACACCAGCTACCGAAAACGGAATTTCATCTTCTCCAAAAAGTGCTACCAACCATCGGATGGGACGAACAAAACGATAATTTCCCTCTCCCCAAAGCATGGAACGAGGAAAGTTTAAAGAACGTAAAATGATAGGACAGATTTGGATCAATACTTCTTTGGTTGGTTGTCCAACTCTCACTTTTTTCCCAAAAACATATTTCCCTCTTTCGGTTTCTTTTATAAAAAGGTCTTGAGGGTCGATCCCTTGAGCCCGCGCAAATGCCAGTGCTGGTTGAAGAGCTTTTCCATCCGGAGAAAAACCAACCTTGGCCGCTGGTCCTTTTACTTTCATAATCAAAGGTTCTTGGTGTTCTTGTAATCCCTTGATGATAAGGGCAACTCGTCGGGGTGTACCGACTAAATATAAATCCTCATAATGGAGCCGTGATTCCTTCAATTTTTCGATAAACCTACTTTTGGTTTCTTCAAATATCGAAGGTATCAGACTCGAAGGCAGTTCTTCAACTCCAACTTCTAAAAGGAAATCTCTTTTATCAGTCATGATTTACCTTAACCTAATTTGACTTTTTTAACCAGGGAAAACCCATTTTTTCTCTTTGTTGATAATAAAGGCGGGCGCACTGGTTGGCTAATTGTCGAATTCTCCCCATATACTGACTTCTTTCCAGGACACTGATTCCACCCCGAGAGTCAAGAAGATTAAAAGTATGAGAACATTTCAATATATAATCATAAGCGGGCATAACCATTTCTCTTTCTAAGAGCCGCTGAGCTTCCTTTTCATAAGACTCAAAAAGTTTAAAAAGAATATCAGTTCCATTATGCTCAAAGCTATAAATCGAGTGCTCTCTTTCTTCCTGCCAGCGAACATCACCATAAGTGAGGATTTCGTTCCACTGAATATCAAAAACATTCTCTTTCTCTTGTAAATACATGGTGATTCGTTCTAAACCATAGGTTATTTCCACTGATATCGGTTTTAGGTCCAAACCTCCAGCTTGCTGAAAGTAGGTAAACTGGGTGATTTCCATACCATCCAACCACACTTCCCACCCTAAGCCCCAGGCTCCCAGAGTGGGAGATTCCCAGTTATCCTCAACAAAGCGGATATCGTGTTCAGCAGGATTAATGCCTAACTCATATAAACTGTTGAGATAAATATCCTGGATATCGGATGGTGATGGCTTGATAATTACTTGATATTGATAGTGCTGGTATAGACGGTTAGGATTTTCTCCATAACGTCCATCGGCTGGCCGTCGTGAAGGCTCGCAATAGGCAACACCCCAGGGTTCTGGTCCAATCACCCTGAGAAAGGTTGCCGGGTTCATGGTTCCAGCACCAACTTCAATATCATATGGTTGTTGTATGATGCAGCCGTTTTTTTTCCAAAATTGACTGAGGGTTAAAATTATATCTTGAAAGTATATGGTATCATCACCTACCCAAAAAACACACCAAGGTATTAATATATCAGTTGCCTTTATGGGTGTCAACTTGCTTCTTGAAAACGCTCGAGAAATATTTTCCATTCGGTAATTTTTTTTCCAACATGATAAGTGAGATACTCAGATACGAATCGATCAAGATAGGCAAACTGGTTTTCTCTCAGTTGAATCGATAAACACGAGGCACAGGAAAAAGTCATTAACTTCGCCAAGAGAGTCATCATATTCGGAGGTAAATAATGAATATCGGCTATCGAAGAGAAACATTTTTCACAAATCATTCCACCTGATGCAACACTCCATCCTTGAGGAATTTTTTTAAAAGGTTTCCCACAAACCGCACAAGATCGTATCCGAGGCAAAAAACCCAAAAAACGAATTAAGTCGATACGAAATTTTAAGGCTAAAATATAAAAGTTCTCACACTTCGTAGATAAATCAAGATAAAAGAGAACGGTTTCAAAAATCCTTTCATCGGACTCTTCCGGTTCATAACAACGATCAATTGCAAATAAAAGATAATTGGCAAAAACCCACTGATTGGTTTTCTTGCCGATTTCTCGATGACAATCCACAATTTCCGCTTGAGAAAGAACCGGCATTCCTCGACCATTATAAAACATAAAATTCGAAATTGCCGGGCAATCAAGAGCCGGACCAAATCGGTTTCCAACCTTCCTAGCTCCTTTGGCAATAACGTTAATCTTCCCCTTTTTTCGAGTAAAGAGGGTGACAATTCTATCTAATTCACCAAAATTTATACTTTTTAAAACAATTCCCTGATCTTTCCAGTAACGACCAGTTTTCATCATCGGATTGTATAACCCCATCTTCTTAAGACAGCGGGTTTTTTTCTCCAATTCAGCTGAGTTTTAACCCATAGATCTAAAAACACTTTTACCCCAAAAAATTCCTCCAAGTCTTTTCTGGCATCTGAACCAATTCTTTTAATCATGCTTCCCTTCCCTCCGATTATAATTTTACGATGGGAATCCTTTTCAACATAAATTATAGCCCGTATAGATACCAAATTCTCCTTCTCTTTAAATTCTTCAACCCGTACTTCCACCCCATAAGGAACTTCTTGATGAATATGATGCCAAACTTTTTCACGAATCATTTCCCCAACAATATCTCTTTCATAGACGTCAGATATTTGTTCCTCATCAAAATAGGGTGGACTGATGGGAAGAAGGTCGCGGATTTTCTGGATTAATTGTTCCAGTCCGACACCTGTTAAAGCTGAAACCTCAAGAATATCGTGAAAAGAAAAATGTTGAGAAAATTCATGAATGGTTTTTTGAATTGTTCCCTTTTTAAATAAATCAATTTTATTCACGATTAATAGGACCGGATGGGGAAAATTTCGGATCTCTTTTAGATAGATTTCGTCAGTATCAACCGAAACACCAGGGTTGGTTAAATAGAGCAAACAATCGGCATCGAAAAGCGAACTTTTCCATTGATTGGAAAGGAATTCGCCAAGGGGGTCAACCGGAACATGAAGCCCAGGGGTATCGATAAAAACGATTTGACAATCGGGGTGATTTAAAATTCCTTTTATATTTTTTCGTGTGGTTTGAGGTTTATCACTGACAATGGTAATTTTATATTTTAAAATGCTATTGAGGAGAGTAGATTTCCCAACATTTGGTCTCCCCCAAATGGTTACAAAACCTGAACGAAAGCTAGCCCGATCTTCCATGGCTTATCTCCCTTTTTCGGGATTGAACTGAAAGGGATTGGGGAGGAGTTCATCTAAAATGTAAACCTGATAATCTCCCTCCTGTCGGGCAGCTAAGATTTCAAGATGAGGCGCAAACTCATGCAAAACTTGCCGACAGGCACCACAAGGAAGACAATAATCTTGATCGGAAGATATTACTGCCAGTCGAGTGAAGGTAGCAAATCCCATAGAAACTGCTTTAAAAAGAGCAACTCTTTCGGCACATACCGACAACCCCAGAGAAGCGTTTTCAATGTTTCCCCCTTGAATCACTTTACCATCACAGGTTTCCAAGGCTGCACCTACCGGGAAGAGCGAATAAGGGGCATAGGCATAATGTTGTGCTTTTTGGGCTGATATTACTAATAGATCGCGTTTTTCTGCAGTAAGAAATTGCTCAAGAATATAGTTTTGTCTAGTTTCCATGATATGTTTTTTTTTCGCGTCAATGTCATCGTAACCCAATATATGTAAAAGACCATGAATGAGAAGTAACTTTTGTTCATTTTCATATTTAGTCCCATAGGTGTTAGCATATTCTCTTGCTTTTTCCGGACAAATAATGATTTCTCCCCATACTTCGTCCGGTTCTTCCGTTCCATAAAAAAAAGATATGACATCGGTATCGATATTCTGATGAAAAAATTCTTTTTTCAAAGCCCTTATCTCATCAAGACTTACAAAGGCGATGCTCAACTTTCCAAGAATCTCACGATTCTCCAATTCACAAACATAATCGACGATTTTTTTTATTACTGCACGAGAGAGAGTAGCTTCTTTTGATGAACGGTTCACGATAACAGTAGCCATCATCGACTCCTTTTAATTTATCGATAGGTATGATTGCCTTTACTCATTCTACTTCCTTCTCACTTGATGGGAGAAGTTGAGGATGCGGGTGAAAGTCCCAATTGATATCCAGGTCAGTTATTCTAAATTCTTAGCCTTTAACAAGTAACTGCATTTCTAGAATAGAAATTAATCTCCCTTACTGCCCTTGTCCTCACCATTCACCGTATTTTCCGGATAAGGAACTCTGGCATGGAACATCCCACTTAATATCATAACAAAGGCATCAGAAATTTTATGAATATCCCGCATGGTAAGCGGTGAATCATCCAGTTGCCCATCTTTGAGATAATTTTGAACTATTCCATTTACTATTGCTTCCAACCGACTAGAATTGAGATTATTTGCACTCCGGATAGCAGCTTCAACGCTATCGGCTAAAAAAATGAGAACTTCTTCCTGGGTTTTGGGAAGAGGTCCTGGATAACGAAACTCGGTATCAGTTACATCATCTTTCTTTTGTTTGATTGCTTTATCATAAAAATACCGCATTACGGTATTTCCGTGGTGGCTTTGAATAATGTTTTGAATTTCAACTGGTAAATGGTATTTCCGAGCTATTTCCAATCCATCTTTGAGATGGTTTTGAATCACCAGCGTACTTAGATGGGGAGAAAGGCGATTATGGATATTTTCACTCATTTGATTTTCGATGAAAAAATAGGGTCGCTTGATTTTACCAATATCATGGTAATAGGCACCGGCTCGAGCCAATAGTGGATTTGCTCCGATAGCATCGGCAGCAGCTTCAGCAAGATTGGCCATCATAAGACTGTGGCTATAAGTTCCAGGAGCCTCCATCATCAAGCGTTTAAGTAATGGATGGGTGGGGTTGACCAATTCCAAAAGGCGAAAATCCGTAGCGACATGAAAGGTGGTCTCAAACAAGGATATCCCACCCAAGGCTGCGATTGAAGCAATGATAGCTCCTCCAAATCCATAAACCGAATTGACGAGGAATTCTAAAGGAGCATTTCCCTCCTGCAAACCAAATATTATCACCATCAGTATGTTTGCCAGGGCTATCCAAAAACCGGTTTTTACCAGATCGCGGCGTTTAATAGTTTTGTCCAACAAAAACAGCGGCAAAAAAAGATTCATAAAGATATAAAAGCTCCGCATAAAATCAGCCCTTTCCCCCCACATTAAAAGAGGAAACAAAATGAGTGATTCACATAAAGCCAAATTTCTTCCCATCAAAGTATAGAGAATAAATGGGACTGCCGCTAATAAAATCAAATACCAAGAAAAGCGAAGAGATAAAGCATTTAGAGCAATAACCCCAATTGCAGTAAGGATTCGAATTAAAAGAAGAGAGTTCCTCTGGATGATTTCCGCAATAAATTTTTTAATAAAAGAATATTCAAACACTAAAGTAAAAACAATTAGAATTCCCAGGGCAACTAATAAGTAAGATTCATATTGTTCACCGACTAATCCTAAAGCACGAAGACTTTCTAAGTCGGTATGAGTAACAATGGTTCCTTTTTTGACTAAAATTTGACCTTTTTGAATATATCGTTTAACCGGTTCGATATTTTTTATAACTAGTTCCCGCTGTTTCTCGGTTTCAGTTATATCTATTCTGGCATTTGGCTTTAAAAAGCGGGAGGTTAGCAAATTCAAGACGCGAATTTCGTCAACCTCTAAATTCATTCTTTCATATGCTGAATAACTCTCTAAAATTTTTTGTTCAACATCTCCTTCACGTATGGGTTGACCGAGGTTTTTCTCCATGTTTAAGAAAAATACCTCTTTTATCCTTTCATACTTTTCTGGATTTGTTTCAATAAACCACTCGAAAACTCCTGGAGTAATTTTCCATTCGCGAAAAAATTCCTCTTTCCTTTCAAAGGAAATTGATGGAGTAGTAACAGTATTGCGAATGGCTTCTAATTCTTGAAAAAAGGTGGTATATTCTTTTTTAAGCTCTTGGGTAAAGCTTTCATCAATTCGAAAAATCGGCACTAACTCAGCCAGCAAAGCGTTTTTTCGTTCCTCTGTCGCTTTAACGTCAACAATTTCAATGGTTTTTCTAACAAAGATATCTCTCGGAGCAATCTGGCCTTCACTGAGCACTACGCCTCCCATTGAATAGGAAACCCAAAGGACGAAAAAGAGGCCCAGTCCATACAGGGGGTAATTCCAAAATTGAAAAGTAAGAATGGCTCGGAGACGAATAAAAATAGAAGTAAAAAAATCAAGTACTTTTTTCTTGAGTTGGAAGGTTCTTTTCGAATTTTTCATAGGCTTGGATGATCTTCTGGACGAGTTGATGTCGTACCACATCCTTCTCGGTTAAATAGATAAACTCGACACCAGAAACATCGGCAAGTATTTTCTGTATTACCATGAGACCGGAATTTTTTCCAGATGGGAGGTCAACTTGAGTTATATCCCCGGTAACTACCACTTTTGAGCCGAAACCCATACGAGTTAAAAACATTTTCATTTGTTCCGGTGTAGTGTTTTGAGCTTCATCAAGAACAATAAAAGAATCATTTAAAGTTCTCCCTCTCATATAGGCTAATGGAGCCACTTCTATAATGTCTTTTTCAATATATTTTTGAAAACGTTCGGGAGAAAGCATTTCATATAAAGCATCATAAAGCGGACGAAGATAGGGTTCAATTTTTTCTCGGAGGTCACCAGGAAGGTATCCCAGGCTTTCACCGGCTTCGACCGCCGGCCTCACTAAAACAATCCGGCTAACCTCTTTTTTTTGAAGAGCAGCGCAGGCCATCGCCATGGCTAAATAGGTTTTACCAGTTCCCGCTGGTCCAATACAAAAAATGAGTTCATTTTCTTTCACCGCACGGACATAGTTCACCTGCCCAGCGGTTCGGGGATGAATGATTTTATGGTAAGCAGTGGTGATAATTCCCTGGCTATAATTTTTCTTCCACCAGATTTCTCTACCTTCCTTAATGGTAGCTGCCATTTTTTGGATATCATCACTAGTCAAATCATGTCCTTCTTTCATAAAAGCCGCCAGCTCATCAAGAAAGGTCTTCACCTGTGTCAAACTGGCATCATCATTCTTTTCCCCAACTATAAGGGACTCTGGTGTTAAATCGATATTAACTTGAAATATCTCTTCGATTAATCGAAGATTTTTATCTAAATACCCGAAAAGTTTCTTTATATCAGAAATTTCAAAACAATCAAGACGATATTCAATTTGTTTGTGTTTGGCATTTATAGACAAATGAGCTTATCATCCCTCATTCAACTTTTGTTTAACTATAGCCGATATCTGAGAACCATCTGCTCGATTGGCTACCCTAGTCATAACCTCTTTCATAATTAAGCCAAAGGATTTCTTTTCCGACCAATTCGTTAATACTTCATCAACCAAAGCTTCAATCTCCTCAATGGTCAGTTGAGATGGCATAAATTCTTGGAGGATAGACATTTCCAACTTGGCTTTTTGAATGAGTTCCGGGCGGTTCCCTTTTTCAAAATACCCAATAGAATCCTCCAACTTTTTTACACCTCTTTTAAGCACCCGAGCCAACTCATCCTCATTTAAAGGCTCACGTTTTTCGATTTCTTCATTTTTTATTTCGGCTAAAACCAGACGAATCGTATCAAGCCGGGTGAAGTCTTTTTCTTTCATTGCTTTTTTCATTTCTTCAACCAGCCGTTCTTTGATCATCTTCTTTTTTTCCTCCGAGCTGCAGCTTGAGCCTTTTTTCTTTTCTTTTCACTGGGCTTCTCATAATGCTCTCGTTTTTTTATCTCAGAAATTATCCCATTTCTTTGACATTTTCTTTTAAAACGTCTTAATGCTTCATCAATGCTTTCGTTCTGGCTTACTTTTATTTCTGTCACCAAAATTCCTCCCTTAAAATCCAAAGTAGAAAAATTATAGGATATTCACTATAGGGTGTCAATGAAACCCCAGAAAAGAAGGCTTCCACCCACTTTTAAGTTTAAATGATCATTTAAAACCGGGAATTAACAAATCCAAGTTTAAAAAAATCACAAATTATTCTCGTACAAAGCGTAAAAAAATACCTTTGGTTTAATATGGCCTTACAATTATTATGAACTTTTTTGCTTTCTAAAAATAGAAAGATAATGATATTATAATAAAGATATTATATCAGATTGGGGGTTTCAACCATGAACGAAGAACAAAATCCACTCATGGATAATTCTCCACAACAACCGACTCCTACCGTAACGGAAGCTATTGGTGAAATCAATATTGCACCGGATATTATTGCTACTCTTGCTGGCATTACCACCATGAAAATTGCCGGTATAACCGGCATGGCGGGTATTCCATCAGCTTCTTTGAGCACCATAATGGGAAAACGTGAAATTAACAAAGGGGTTAAGGTAGACATTAAAGACAAAACCGTTGGCTTAGAAATTTCCGTGGTTATCGATATTGACACCGTCCTCATCGATGTGGCCAAAAATGTACAGCGTGAAGTGAAAAAAGTCATAGAAAACAAAACCGGAATGATCGTTAATAAAGTTGATGTCAATATCCGAGAGGTATCTTACAAAGAAAAGGACGAAGCTCCGGCTTAAAAAAGTTTCTATTTATAGGTTAGCATCACAATCCTTGGCTGGAAATAATTAAAAGCTAATCGATTCTTTAATATCTTGTAGTTTTTTGGTGCCAATTCCTTTCACATTTATAAGATCTTCAACCGATTGAAAGGGGCCATAGGTTTTTCGATATTCAATTATTCTTTGAGCGATGACATCACCGATTCCGGGGAGTCTTTTGAGCTCCTCAAGGGAAGCAGTGTTGATTTGAACAACCAGATTACTATCAGTTTCTTCAGATAAGGGGCGTTGCCCAATAAAAGATAATTGAGAATTTTCAAGCTGGCCTTGATTAGAATTCTGAGCTGGAATGTTGATACGGAGTCCATCATGTACTGGTGCTGCCAAATTTAAACTTGAAATATCAGCTTGAGGGGAGACTCCGCCAGCAAGCTCAATAAGCTGGTATAGCCGGGTACCCTCTTCTACTTGGTATACTCCTGGCTTGAGCACTTCACCGGCGATTTGAATAATATAGTTTTCTGGTCTATTCTCGTTCGAAACCTTATTCGGTAACGAAACAGTCCAGGTTTTATAAAATAAAAAACCGGTACTAAACACTAATATTGACGATAGAATAATAAAAACGATTCTTTCTTGACGAGAGAATGCCATCGTTCTTGCTTTAAACCTAATAAAATCCCCGCTAATAAATTTTAATCTTTTGATTTAATACGTTAGAAATCTCATACAATAAGCAATTTATTTATATTCATAATATGATAATTTCTATTATAATATAAAATAAATAAAATGGAAATAGGATTCTCTTGAAGAAAGGCGTTTTATCGAACCACTAGATTCAAAAGCTTATCTGGAACAAAGATATGTTTAACCAGTGTTTTTTGATCTATCCAAGTTTGAACTTTTTCATCCTTCAGGGCGATTTGCAAAACTCCTTTTTCATCGGTACCAGCAGACACAGTAACCTTACTTCTTACTTTACTATTGATCTGAATAACAATTTCAACTTGATTTTCGACCAGTTTCTCTTCATCGTGAGTTAACCAATCAGAGGCTGACAAAAAGGACGTTTCTCCTAAGGCTCTCCAGAGTTCTTCGGTCAGGTGAGGAACAAAAGGATTAAGCAGCGATATCAGGGTTTTAGCGGCTGTAATTAAAATTTTCTTTTCTTGAGGATGAATCCCTTTTCCGGAAAAAGCCCGGTGAGAATCGATAATCTCATTTAGCAATTCCATCAATGAACTGATAGCAGTATTGAAATGGAAACGCTCACGAATATCGGTGTCCACTTTTAAAATCGTCCGGTGGATCATTCGTTCCAAGGCTTTAATTTTCTCTTGATCAGGTTCTACTCGTTGGTCTTCCTCACATCGAATAACTTCAGTTACTGTTCTCCATACCCGGTTGAGAAATCGATGTGCTCCTTCAACGCCTCGATCTGACCATTCCATATCCAGTTCTGGGGGCCCAGCAAAAAGAATAAAGACCCGAACGGTATCTGCCCCATATCTCAGAATTATGTCTCGAGGACTTACCACATTTCCCTTTGATTTTGACATTTTAACTCCGCCCTTGGTAACCATTCCCTGGGCAAACAAATTAATAAAAGGTTCGGGAAAATTGATCATCCCCAGATCTCTCAATACTTTTATAAAAAAGCGTGAATAAAGAAGGTGTAGAATGGCATGTTCTACCCCACCAATATACTGATTGACTGGCATCCAATAATCAACATCTTTTCTTTCAAAAGGTTCTTGGTCGGTCCAAGGTGAACAATAGCGGAGAAAATACCAGGAAGAACACATGAAGGTATCCATGGTATCGGTTTCTCTTTTTGCCGGACCACCACAAATCGGGCAAACGGTATTGACAAACTCATCACTCCGAGCTAATGGTGAAGGTCCACCCGGTTGGAAGTCAACATTTTTAGGAAGAAGCACGGGAAGGTCTTTTTCTGAAACCGGTACTTCACCACAACGATTACAGTATAAAATGGGAATAGGAGCTCCCCAATATCTTTGCCGAGAAATTAACCAGTCTCTTAAACGATAAGTAACCGCTCCCTTGCCAATTTCTTTCTCTTCTATATAGGAAATTATTTTTCTTTTTCCTTCTTCCGAAGGCAAACCACTAAAATCTCCTGAATTAACCATTAATCCTGAACCAGCATAACATTTCTCTTTGTTATCCAACTGAAGAGGTTGGATAACTTGGCGAATCGGCAAATTATATTTAACAGCAAACTGGTAATCACGTTCATCATGAGCAGGAACCGCCATAACTGCACCAGTTCCATATTCAAGGAGCACGTAGTCAGCTATCCAGATCGGAATCTTCTCCCCGTTAATGGGATTCACGATTTCCTTTCCGATATACATTCCGTCCTTGTCTAAGGTTTCCGACATCCGATCGATATCGCTTTTTCGAGAAATTTTTTCTCGAAATTTAATAACTTTATCTTGGTAGGGTGTTCCTGCAACCAGCTCGTCAACCAAAGGATGTTCGGGAGCTAAGACAAAAAAAGTCACACCAAAGACGGTATCAGGCCGGGTGGTAAATACTCTGATTGACTGGTTTAAATCCGGAAGAGAAAAATCTATGTAAGCACCTTCGCTCCGACCAATCCAATTCCTCTGCATAGCGAGAACTCGTTCCGGCCATTCTCCAAGAGTGTCGATATCATTCAACAAAGCCTCAGCATATTGGGTGATTTTTAAATACCATTGGCTAAGCATTTTTCGAATAACCGGTGTTCCACATCGTTCACAGTTCCCTTCCACAACCTGTTCGTTGGCGAGAACTGTGGCGCAAGAAGGACACCAATTTACTTGACCGGCTTTTTTATAGGCTAAGTTGTTTTTATAAAATTGCAGGAAAAACCACTGAGTAAATTTATAGTATTCTGGTTCACAGGTTATGACTTCTCTCCGCCAATCATAACTGATACCAATTCGTTTTAAAACTTCACGCATTTTATCTATTTTATCATGAGTCCAAACCGATGGATGAATGTTGTTTTTAATTGCAGCATTTTCCGCAGGCAAACCAAAAGAGTCATAGCCCATGGGATGGAGAACATTAAAGCCTTTGCGGGTAAAATACCGGGCTACGACATCTCCAATCACATAATTCTTAACGTGACCCATATGAGGATCGCCAGAAGGATAAGGAAACATTTCTAAAACATAGTATTTTCTTCGTTCGGGGTTGGTTTCTACCTGAAAGAGGCGATGGTCAGACCACTTTTTTTGCCATTCCAACTCAATTGCATCAAAATCATAATTCTCTCGCAAACTGCTTACCCCCTATATGGAAAAAGCCCGTCCCGTAGGGACGAGCTTTATTATACTGGTGGAGCTGAGGGGAGTTGAACCCCTGGCCTCCTCCACGCCAAGGAGGCGCTCTCCCAACTGAGCTACAGCCCCAAAATTACTTAGCAGACGACCTATATTATAGGAGAATCACGTTCATCAGTCAACGGATTCATCAAAAAAAGCTTAAAGTTTAGCTAAGACATGGTTTTCAAATATTTCTTTTACGTTTTGTTCAGTTACCCCAGAGATAACTTCATCGTTAATCCGAATATTAGGCCCGAGAGAGCACTTTTCTAAACAGAAGGTGGCACCAATACTCACTCGGTCTTGCAGGTCGTGCTCTTTGGCTAATTCAAGCAAACGCTGGAGAAGGTTATAGGAACCCTTCAGGTAGCAGCTGGTTCCAACACACACAGCAATGTCAATCTTCTGAGATTCTTTAGCTTCTTGTATTCGAATATATTCTTTGCTGATTCTCCGGCGAGACCGATAACTGGTATGAAGGAATTTTTCGGCTTCTTCGCTATTGGGTTTTTCTAACCATTTCTCATAGAGGTATTTTAATGATGGATTATCCTGGGCTTTTCGAATCGTGCTCATCCGGTCGGCATTATAGAGACCCTGAGCTCTTTTGCGGAGTGTCATTTCTCGGTCGGGATGGGCTAAAGGCATACCGCCACCACCGATACATCCTCCTGGACAATTCATGACTTCGACTAGATCATAATAACGCTTTCCTTCTCGAATGTCTTTCACTAAACGTTGCAAATTCGCTAAACCGTGAACCACGGCTACCTTTACCGTTCGACCGTCAAAGTCGACCTCGGCTTCTCGCAAACTTTCAAAACCTCGAACTCCGCTAAATTCAACATTTTTGAGTTCTTTTCCAGTCAGTCTTTCGTATGCATAGCGGAGAACCGCTTCGGTTACTCCTCCGGTTACTCCAAAGATGACCCCAGCTCCCGTCCCTAAGCCTAATGGTACATCAAATGGAACCGGCTCTAACTCTTTAAAATCAATATTGGCCGATTTAATCATTTTGATGATTTCCTGAGCAGTCATGACAATATCCACGTCCGGTTTTCCTTCGGTTTGAAACTCCGGACGACGGGCTTCAAATTTCTTAGCTGTACACGGCATGATTGAAACCGATACGATTTCATCTAAGGTTTTATTTTCAGCTTTGGTCACAAAATTCTTAATCACTGCTCCAAACATCTGTTGTGGAGATTTGGCGCTGGATAAGTTATTTAAATAGAAAGGATAATTCCTTTCAGCATAAATCACCCAGGAGGGGCAGCAAGAGGTAAAATGGGGGAATGGACCACCCTTGGTCAAACGTTTAAAGAATTCCTCGGCCTCTTCAACAGTGGTCAAATCAGCACTGAAGGCTGTATCGAATACTCGGTCAAATCCAATTTTTTTCAAGGCAGCAGCAATTTTTCCAGTACTGATCTCTCCCGGTTCTAATCCAAAAGCTTCTCCAACTGCCACTCGAACTGCCGGAGCAATCTGTGCCACGACAAATTTCTCTGGATCTAAAACTGCTTCCCAGGCTTTATCTACTTCAGATTTTACAATCAAAGCAGCCGTTGGACAACGAACTGAGCACTGTCCACAATAAACACATTCCACTTCGCTGAGTTTTTTCCCAAAAGCTGGTTCCACCAGCGACTTTGAGCCTCGCTGGGTAAAATCGTAGATTCCAATACCTTCAATTTCTTTACAGGTTCGAACGCAATCACCACAAAGAATGCATTTATTCGGATCGCGAACCAAAGAGAAGGAAGAAGTATCTAACGGAAGGTCGTCCGTCCTTTCACCAAAGGGAACTTCAGTTATATCTAAACGAGCGGAGAGTTCCTGTAGACGGCAGTTTAGATTTCGTTCGCAGGTGGTACAATCACGTTTATGGTTGGCTAAGAGGAGCTCTAAAACCATTTTACGAGCCTTGAGAATTCTTTGTGTATTGGTTTTAATCACCATTCCTGGTTCAGGCAGAGTCGAACAAGATGGCATAATGCCTCGTCCTTCAACTTCAACCAGGCACATTCGGCAAGCACCATAAACACTTAAATCAGAAAGATAGCAAAAGGTTGGAATATCGATATCTGCTTTGCGAGCTACTTCAAGGATGTTCTTCTCGCCACTTAATTCAATTTCTTGACCATCAATTATTACTGATTTTTTGAGATTTTCATGACTCATGGTTCTTCGACCTCCATTCAACCAATACCGCATCAAAGGGACAAGCTTCGAAGCATGAACCGCACTTAATGCAAGCTTCCTGATCAATTACATATGGGACTTTCGGTCGTCCGGAAATACATTTGACCGGACATACTCGGGCACATTTTCCACAAGCCCGGCATTTTTCCGGATCAATTCGGTATTCTTTCATGGCATTACAAACGTGAGCAACACAGACGTGATTATTTACGTGATCCAGATATTCATCTTTAAAGTAGCGGAGAGTGGTCAAAACCGGATTAGGTGCGGTCTTTCCCAAGCCACAAAGTGATGCATCGCGCACGACCTCAGCGGTTTCAATCAATAAGTCCAGATCTTCAACTTTCGCACGAGCTTCAACAATTTTCTGGAGTACATTTAACATATGCTTGGTCCCTTCTCGACAGGGAACACACTTTCCACAGGATTCATTTTGAGTAAAATGAAGGAAATAGCGCGCTAATTCAACAATACAGGTATCTTCATCCATGGTGACCAATCCACCAGAACCCATAATGGCACCGGCAGCACAGAGCGAATCATAATCTACAGCGAGGTCCAAATGCTGTTCAGTCAAGCACCCACCGGAGGGTCCTCCAATTTGAACCGCTTTGAATTTTCGATTATTTTGTACACCTCCCCCAACATCAAAAATGAGCTCGCGAAGGCTGATACCCATTGGTACCTCCGCCAATCCGGTGTTTCGTATTTTTCCAGAAAGAGCAAAGGTTTTCGTTCCAGGACTGTTAACTGTTCCAAAGGAACGGAACCAATCGGCTCCTTTTAAAATAATGATGGGAACATTGGCTAAGGTTTCAACATTATTAATAACGGTTGGATATCCCCAAAGACCTTTGTTGGCGGGAAAGGGGGGCCTAGGATTTGGCATACCCCGTTTTCCTTCGATAGAAGCCAACAAAGCGGTTTCTTCACCACAGACAAAAGCTCCGGCACCTTCTTTTATAGTAAGATCAAAGGAAAAGGAAGTACCAAAAAGATTTTTTCCTATTAATCCAGCTTCTCGGGCATCAGCTATAGCTTTTTTCAATCTTTTAACTGCTAAGGGATACTCGGCTCGAACATAAATATATCCTTCTTGAGCTCCAAAAGCGTAACCGGCAATTGCCATTCCTTCAATAACCGTATGAGGATCACCTTCCATAACACTGCGGTCCATAAAAGCACCGGGATCTCCTTCGTCACCATTACATACGATAAATTTCCGTTCGGATTTGGATAAACGAGCAAATTGCCATTTTCGACCGGTCGGGAACCCCCCGCCTCCCCGGCCACGCAGACCGGATTTTAAAATCTCTCCAATGACATCGTCGGGGCTCATAGTCGTAACGACTTTTGCTAAAGCCAAGTAACCGTCGTGAAACAGATAATCGTCAAGCTCTTCAGGGTCGATGGAACCACAATTACGGAGAACAATTTTCTTCTGCTTCCGGTAAAAGGGAACGTCTTTCATCAATGGCCATTTCCGGATTTCCTGGTTGGTTTCTTCCTGATATACCAGGTCATCAACTACCCGGTTGTTTATCAAGGTTTCTTCAACTATTCGATCAACATCTTCCGGTTTCACTCTCAGATAAAGTATTCCCTTCGGTTCAATCCTTACCAAGGGACCGGCTTCACACAATCCCATGCATCCGGTTTCTTTGAGTGATGGCTGATGATCATCAGTGGTTTTTTCCACAGTAGCTGAGAGCTGGTTTTTTTCAATTAATTCTTGAAACCTTTTATAAACCGCTTCTGCTCCTTTCGCTAAACACCCTAATCCACCACAGACTAAAACCTGTGCGGTAACTGGTTTATTTTTTAACTCTTGAATGTATCTTTCCAGTTCTTCTTTAGTCTTGAATGGCATGGACCATTCCTCCCTTGTTTTCTTCAATCAATCCTTCAATGATTTCACGAGTCCTTTCTTCGTTTAACATCCCAAAGACCTCTTCATCGATCATCATAGCTGGCGCCAGAGCACAGGCTCCGATACAAGCCACGGTTTCAACCGTAAAAAGAAGGTCGGGGGTCGTTTCCTCGTTTTCTTTTAATCCTAATTGCTCCTTAACAGTTTTTAAAACATTGACTGACCCTTTTACATGGCAAGCTGTCCCATCGCATACTCGAATCATATGCTTTCCTTTTGGTTTTAAAGAAAATTGAGCATAGAAGGTAGCGACCCCATACACATAGGCCGGGGACACTCCCAGGGCGGTAGCAACATAGGTCAATATTTCTTCGGGAAGATATCGGTAATCGGCTTGAATCTCCTGAAGGATAGAAATTAAATGGGATGCATTTCTATCGTGTTTTTCTAGAATTGCATTCACTTTTTCGAACTGACGACTTAAGGTTAATTCTGGATTATCAATTTCCAATGACATTCACCTCCGGATATACCTTCATCGTAACCTGCTGAGTTACGGAATAATCATCACTTAAATATCAATTTTAATTCAAAAATACTCCAATTTAACCTCTTTTCCTAACTTTACCAGCTCTTCGGTGATTTCTTCTAAAATTCTGGCTTTCAATGAAAGCTCACCTGATAATTTTGGATTCTGGTGAGCTGGATTGATCGCCATTCCAGTATAGATAAGAATTTCATCTGATTCTAATAATAAATGTAACAAACGGCTGGCACCATCTTGTTTATAGAGAACATCGATATCTCTTACTCCTTGCTTTAGATGGCGGCGAACACTGGCCAAAGTCAAAATCCCCTCGGTGAGAAGGTCTACTCCTTCTAAAATGCCTACCGGGGGAATATCTTCTTTCATAGAATTTAAATCCACGTCTATCGGTTTTCCTAAGTAACGGGAGACGATATTTCCGGTTGTTCCACCAGAAAGAACTTTCTTTCCAGGAAAGGAAAGAAATTTTTGAGTAATGAACTGATCAATTTTTGGGTCTTCTGGTGGTCCCGCCCATAAAATCATTTTCCGAGGAAGACGAATTTTCGCTACAATACAGGTTGCATCGTCTCCAGGCATCCCTTTGTAAAGACTTGCCGTCGTTTCGATCACTTTTCTTGACAAAGAATCGGCATCAATGTGCTCGTTCACACTACTTTCAAGAAAAGAGGCGATTTTTTCCCATCTCCAGCCTAAATTCCAGATCCCGCCAATACCGGCGTGCACCACTCCGTCGCTAACCGCTACTAACCAATCATTTTTTTGGAGTTTCATGTTTGATTCATGAATAACTCGATTCCCAATTTTTCTTTCTTTCCGTTCGATATGCATCACTCGGCCACTTCGAATCCAGAAGATTGGTGGGCTATCAAATTCAGCAATATAGGCTTCACCGTTTTGAAAAACCTGCATGACTGAAAAAGTAGAATAAGCAATTTTTCTCACCTTACACACTGGCAAGGTTTCAGCTAATGTTTCCACTACTTCGTCCAAGGGTGAATTCCGTTGAAGCATGGAAACTATGATTCGCGTAGTTAGTGTCGATAGAATACTGGCTTTTACTCCGCTCCCTAATCCATCAGAAAGGGAAACAATGGTGGAAAGGTCATCTTTCTCGATGCGAACACTATCCCCACATAATTCTTCGCCCCATTTTGATATCTGAGCTTGAGCAACTTCAACAAATATATCATTCATTCCTCGACATTTTCTCCTCGAAGAATTTTCATGAGCTTACTGAGCAACGATTTGGTTTCAGCAGTTGTTTCACCTAAAAGACTGGCAATTTCCTGAGCAACCAACATTTGATTAGTAATAACCTGCTGAGCTTTTTCTAAGGTTTTTCCACGGATTTCTTCCATCATTTGTTCTTGATCTTTTTGTTTGGTTAAATCAACAAACACCCCCATGAGCAGTCCAGACTTTTCTAAATAAAAAACTGAAAGCTTTACATAAACATTGTTATATTGTGGATAATGGATTTCCTGGCTATTTGCTTTCTTGGTTCTGAGGACTTCAATAAAAATTGAAGGATCTATAAACTCATCCAGCATCTTTCCAACCATTAAACGTCCTTTAAGATCGAATATTTGACGCAGAGCTGGATTCATGTCAACAATTCTCAGGTTTTCATCAACTAAAATGATTCCATTCGGTGTCACCGCAATCAAAAAACTGGAAAAGGATTCAGCACGAGCTCTCATATTGGGAATGCACATTTCAGCTTCGGCTAAACCTTGATATACAGCAATTGCCTTTTCTCGGCAGGTATCGTAACCACAAGCCCCACAATTGAGCTCATCTTGCGGGGTAAATTTACCGGTCAAGGTTAATATCTTTCTTAATTCTTCTTCTGATGGTTGTGGTTGAGGAATGGGATGAGGATTAAATTCACGCCTCAGTGATGGGAGTTCGAGGATTTTTCGTGCACCATCAAAATTAGTGCCCTGCTGAGAAAATTCAATAATCTTTTTTCTTCTTTGATAAAGAGAAAGAGGTGATTTGAGAAGAGGCCCATCAATGCATCCCCCTTCACAGCTCATCATTTCAACCATTTTTAAACCTTCTTTTTCTTTTTCAAAATTATCTAAAAATCGCTGACATCTTTCAATTCCAGTAATAACAACTGATTCCTGAGATAGGATTCCGGTATCAAAATCACCGGTTTTGAGCAAACCTCCTTCAACTGGGAAGGCTCTTGCCCATTGAACCGATGAGAGGTCCTCGCTTTCGAAGGGAAATTGTTTGAGATCGATATTCGCTTGAGTGAGCCACTCTTTCAATTCATCAAAAGTTAGCGCAACATCGACTTCATCAATTATTTCACTTTCTTCTCTTTCAGCTTTTTTGGCAATACATGGTCCAACAAAAACCACCCGAGGATGTTGATCTTCAAATTCTTTTTTGAGAAGACGAGCATGAGCAACCATTGGAGAAACCACTGGAGCCAAGGAAGAAATATGCTGAGGGTAATACTTATAAATGAAAGCATTTATTGTCGGGCAGGAACTGGTAATTATTGCCTTGTTCCCTTCTTTTACTAACTGAGCGTGTTCTAAGGCTACCAATTCAGCAGCTTCCGCAGTTTCACGAACAACGGCAAATCCTAATGATTTTAGAGCATTAAAAAGCTGACCAGGCATAATATCAGAAAAAGCTGCAACAAAAGAAGGAGCTAAGCTGGCAATAACAAATTCTTTATTCTCAAGGAAATTCTTAACTACTCCGGTATCATTTCTTATAACCTTAGCATCCTGGGGACAAACTAAAACACACCGACCATCCTTGATGCAACGTTCATCAATAATTTCGGCATGTCCCATGCTAAAACGAATAGCCTTAACCGGGCAATGACGTACACATTTATAACAGTCGCGGCAACTGGTTTTAATCGTTGAAAGTATGCTCAATCAGCTAATCCTCCCGAACCTTCACCAAGATCTTTTCTTCAAAAATACGTTGAAAATTATCGGGAGTAACTCCGGTTTCTATTTCATCATCTATGACTATAGTTACCCCCTCTTGGCTGCATTTACCTAAACAAAAAGTACCCTTCAGTTCAACCTGATCTCGTAAGCCAAGCTTGCTGATCGTTTCTTCACATTGGTGAATTATGTCATAAGCTCCCTTTAAATGGCACGAACTTCCCACGCATATAGCAATTGTCACCATTCATGTACTCCTATTCTTTCTTTTAAGCACCTGTCAAACAATATCTTTTGAAGATCAATATTCTCTTTTTTCTCTTCATCTTTAGGTAATTCATTTTTAATGAAAAAAGAGTATTTACACTATCCAAATAAGCCTATCATTATAACACAATTTCTTTTTACTTTTATTTAATTTTGAATAATTTCGTTCTTTATTTTGGAATTGGGAATATCCAAATCTCGGTGGATTCGGGAAGATTTTCTCGGGTAATTTCAACCTGGGTTTCCGAAAGAGTTTTCACTTTAAAAAACTGATAGGTAAAATTTTCAACTGGTTGAAGCTCAAATTTAAGCAAGGGGGTTCGATAATGCATGGGAATGACGACTCTCGGTTTTAAATGCTCCACCAGAGTTTGGGCTTCATGTCCATTAATCGTGTAAATTCCACCTACTGGCACCAGGAGAATATCCAGTGGTTTCCAGGATTCAATCTCTTCCAAACTGGGTAGCATACCCATATCACCGGCATGAATTAATGATAAACCGTCTATTTCTATTCGATAAACAACATTTTCGCCTCTCTCTTTCCCCTTTTTATGGTCATGGTAAGTTTGAAAGCCTTGTATTTGATACCCATCCCGAACATATATACCCGCTTTTTGAATAATTTCTGGATTTCCTCCAATGATTTGAACATTATTATGATCATAATGGGAATGACTGACACACACCATATTTGCTGATACTTGAGGGAGTGGGTAACCAACACTTTGATCAAAGGGGTCAAATACTATCTTTTTCCCACCTTGGGATGTCACCAGAAAAAAAGAATGACCAAACCATTGAATTTTCATAATTACACCTCCAACATTACTTCCTTTTCTATCAAACCCATGAGAATATAATCTCATTCCTTACCATCATGAAGATATTTCATCTAATTAATTAAATTATTAATATTTTAAGTTGGTTTATTTGTTGCGTTAATGGAAAAAAGTATATTTAGATATTTTCCTTTGCAACGCCTCATATAACTCATTTTGTTCGGATAGGTAAAGATAAGCTATTTTATTTTGAAACAAGGGGTCATCTTTGATTTGATGCATGATAACCTTTTCGAAATCTGGTGTACCAGGAAGTGGAGAAAATAGAGACAAACGAGGCTTTAATCCCAAATCAGTAACATATTCAATCGACAATTCATAGTCCTTCGCCTTTAAACCAGGAAGGCCAAAAAGAAGATAGACTTCCAGTTCTTCAGGGGCATAACCGGCTTGTATAAAAGATTGAATGGCTTTTTCAAAAATGAAATTATCCACCTTATTTCCAGTGTTTTTTTGGCTATCGACATCGGAAAATTCTAGGCTAATTCGAAGGGTTTCAAAGTTACATTCTCTCATGAGTTCGGCAATTTCCCGAGTTACATACCGGGCATGGATAGAATTGGGGAGGTGAAAACGAAGGGGGAGTCGTTCTTTTTGTAAAGCTTTTAGAAGGGGTAGAAAACTTTCTTCGGCTCGATAAAGCAATGCATCATCATAAAAAGCTAGGTCTTGAATCCGGTAATTCTCATAATCATAGGTAATTTCATCGAGTACCTGCTCCCAGGGCCGCCGCCAAAATTCTGAGAAATACCTCCCGGAAGCACAATAAGTACAGCGAAAGGGGCAACCGATAGAAGTCAAAACGACCGTATAGTCAAGTTTTTTATAAAGATCAAAAGCTGGCTTCACCGAAAAAAACTCTTTATAACCTGTAATAGTAGATAATTCCTTGAAATCTGAACTGAGTTGCTTGATGACCAGCAAGGGGTCAATCCCTTCAATGATCCGGTCGAATCCCCATTGGTGAGCATGTTCTGAACAGAGAGTAGGATACCAACCACCAATAATTACTTGAGTTTTTCCCCATAATTGACGAACAAGATTTAAAAAAGCGACTTGACCAGGATACCAATAAGTCATGGTACCAGTGATAAACACCCATCCTGGGGGTTCAATCTCCTTGAGTTGTTTCTTAACTTCATCCCAAGGTATTCCAAAACGTGACCAATAACGAGGAATCGACAAAAATTGAGCCGGTTTAGGAATCTTTTCCCGATAATAACTACCACAACCCACACTTTTAAGCCGTTTCGGCCCCGGATGGTCTGGTAGAGGCATAAAAGGGTAATGGCGATCCATACAATCTAGGAGGGTAACCTTATAACCAGAATTCTTCAAGTGAGATGCCAGATAAAGTAGTCCCAATGGCTTCATCCAGAGGTCATAAGCGGTAAAATCATAAATCCAAGGATTGACTAAAAGAATATGTTCATTCATCATTGATACTCCACTTTAAATACCAGGCAAAAAAAAATGCCTCCTGTAGTTTCCCACTGGAGGCATTTTTTTTCAATTCACTTATGAACCATTATTGGCTTCAGGGAAACCTCCATTAACAAAAATATCATAGGCTCCTAAATCAAGATAACCATTACCACTGAGATTAAAGACAATAACCTTATCTTCTCCGGTTTCTTTGCATTTCTTAGCTTCTTCAATAGCCGCCTTAATTGCATGAGCACTTTCAGGAGCGGGTAAAATTGCCTCGGTCTTGGTGAAAAGAACAGCTGAGTCAAAAATTTCATTTTGCTTATAGGATTGAGCTTCGATAATACCCGCATTATACAATAAACTTACCAAAGGAGCCATACCATGGTATCGTAGACCACCGGCATGAATTCCTGGCGGGATAAAGTCATGACCGAGGGTATACATTTTTAAATAAGGTGTCATCCCAGCAACATCTCCTAAGTCGTATTCATATTTCCCAGTTAGCAAAGTGGAACAAGATTTGGGTTCAACCGCTATTGCTCGAAAATTCTTCGTACCAGCAATTTTATCACGCAGGAATGGAAAAGCCATTCCTCCAAAGTTGCTACCACCCCCAACACAACCAATAACAATATCGGGATACTTCTCTCCAACCTTTTCCAACTGCAGTTTTGTTTCTTCACCAATTATTGTTTGGTGAAGAAGAACATGGTTAAGAACACTCCCCAGACTATATTTGGAATGAGGAGTATTCACTGCATCTTCGATGGCCTCACTGATTGCTATTGCCAAACTACCTATTGAATCGGGAGTTTCATGAAGTATATCACTCCCAGTTTTAGTGTTCTCACTGGGGCTGGGAAATACATTAGCACCCCAAGTTTGCATTAATACCCGGCGATAAGGCTTTTGACGATAGCTTACATTTACCATATAAACCGTGCACTCCATACCAAAATAATGGCAAGCCATAGAAAGTGCCGAACCCCATTGGCCGGCACCAGTTTCAGTAGTCAAACGTTTAGTTCCATCCTTTTTGTTATAATAAGCCTGTGCTACTGCGGTATTTGGTTTGTGACTCCCAACCGGGCTGTCGCCTTCATATTTAAAATAGATACGGGCTGGTGTTTGTAAGGCTTTTTCCAACCGTCGAGCACGATACAAGGGTGAGGGACGCCAGAGGCGGTATATATCAAGCACTTCACCAGGTATATCAATGAAACGCTGGCTGCTTACTTCCTGCTGTATTAGGCTCGGTGGAAAAATTGGTTCCAAATCTTGAGGAGTAACCGGTTCTTTTGTGCCTGGATGCAACGGGGGATCAAGAGGCCGTGGTAAATCTGGAATGATATTATACCAGATGGTCGGCATCTCCCTTTCGCTCAGGTATATTCGGTTTGCCTCTTCCATGGTAATCACCTCCGGTGTTTTTTTTATTGGTTCATTTGAAAACCAATACCCTTATTATCGTTTGATATTTTTTATAAAATCTCTTCTCAACATCTTGTGTTTAGAACAATTTCACGAATTGCAGTTTTTACATCTACCAAGTTTTATTCAATACTGTTCTTTTTTCATAAAGTACGTCTTGCTATGTCTAGCTTTCTATTCTGAAAATACCATCATTTGAATTCTTTAATCGGTCATCTTGAGGCTTCGCTTTTCGAGGGCGTAAGGACCTCATCTGACACCACCGGCGTCATCCTGAGTGGTGCTTTCCCGTGTGAGGATCTCATCTTTTTAGGTTTTTTATTCTTCATAAATACTTTAAAGGATGAGATTCTCACGTCGCAAAATACGCTCCTCAGAATGACGG
This sequence comes from Candidatus Atribacteria bacterium ADurb.Bin276, assembly GCA_002069605.1. Lineage (NCBI taxonomy): Bacteria > Pseudomonadati > Atribacterota > Atribacteria > Atribacterales > Atribacteraceae > Atribacter > Candidatus Atribacter allofermentans. Next base: position 7,223 of record MWBQ01000028.1, on the reverse strand, counting down.
AGTGGTTGGATGAGATTGCCAGGAGTTCAACCAAAGAACGGTTGAACTCCTGGCAATGACGGATTTAGATAGCTACTTTTATCCTTATCTGGTACTATAAAAATGGCCTGAGAGTTTATCTTCATCATTGGTGAACTATTGTCCATTTTGTCTTTAACCTTCCTTGGTTTCAGTAGAAAGCAACACGCGATCGTTAGCAAATTTTTTATGGCGACGTTCACTAAACCGCTCTAAAAGCTCATTGATAGTCATTTTTTTTCTTTCTTCTCCCGAGATATCTAAAACAATTCCACCATCATCCATAAGAATAGTTCGAGTCCCATATTTCAGAGCATCTCCCAAGTCATGGGTAATCATAAACGCTGTCAGATGATCATCCCGAATGAGAAGATTGGTTAAATTCATGATTTTTTCAGCAGTTTTGGGATCAAGGTTAGCGGTGTGCTCATCTAAAAGTAAAATTTTGGGATTCCCGATAGTTGCCATAAGCAACGCTAAGGCTTGACGCTGACCGCCTGATAAAAGCCCCACTCGATCTCGAAGGCGGTTTTCTAATCCTAAACCAACTTCTGCTAATTTCTCTCGAATTTTTTTTCTCAAATGTTCAGAAATTGCCAGACGGAGCCCCCTGGTTCTTCCTTTGGCGTAAGCAATGGCAAAATTCTCTTCAATGGTCAACGATGCTGCTGATCCTTGGGAGGTATTTTGGAAAACTCTGCCAATAAAACGAGCTCGACGAAAAGCTGGTAGGGATGTTACATCATGATCTTCTATAATCACCCTTCCTCGGTCGGGAAAATGGTTTCCGCTGACAATATTCAACAAGGTTGTTTTTCCAGCACCATTACTCCCTACAATAGTGACAAACTCATCAGGCTGAACAGTGCAGGAAAGGTTTCTCAAAGCCCATCGTTCATCTGGAGTATTTCTAAAAAATACTTTATCAATGTGTTCAAGTTGTAACACTATTTCACTCTCCTAAACTTCGCTTTTATTACCGGAAAAGAGAGAATAATGATAACCAAAAGACCGGTAAAAAGCTTCAAATCATAGGGTTTAAACCCAATACTGTACCCGTAGTTCAAGGCAGTTGCGGTAGCCAATCGATATACCACCGCTCCAATAATAACCTGAAGGGTTATTACCAGAATAATTCTCCCTCTTAAAAGAACTTCTCCAACGATCACTGAAGCCAGGCCTAAAACTACCATACCAATTCCCATATTGATATCAACAAAACCCTGATATTGAGCAAACATGGCACCAGAGAATGCTACCAAAGCATTAGAAAGAGAAATTCCCACCAGTTTGATTCGGTCAGGATTAATCCCTTGGGCCTCAACCAGAGTTTCATTATCACCAGTAGCCCGGATAGCTAAACCAATTTCGGTTTGCAAAAAAAGGTCTAATAAAATTTTAATAAGAAAAATAAGACCAATTAAAAAAAAGAGACGAAGATAGCTTTCTGGAATGCCGTTGAGGGAATCCCTCAGCATGGTGAAAATCGTTCGATGTCCAAGATTTTCAGAAAGTGATATGTTAGGTCGCCCCATAATCCTTAAATTAATAGAATATAAACAGGTCATGGTAAGAATTCCCGATAAGAGAGCTGGAATTTTCGAAAAAGTATGCAATACTCCAGTTAATAGACCGGCTAAGGCTCCAGCTATAAAAGCAGCTATCATGCTTTCAATCGGGCCAAATCCTCGATAAACCAATGAAGCAAAAACTGCCGCTCCCAACGGGAAGCTCCCATCAACGGTTAGATCAGGAAAGTCTAAACAACGAAAAGTAATATACACGCCTAAAGCAAGAATTCCGTATAGCAATCCTTCCTGTACACTAAAAATAAAATAGTCGTACAATCACTTCACCTGCTTTTCATCATTTCAAGATTACGTTTTCATAAAGTGTTAATTCTAGCCCCATGATGAAATCAACATGGGGCTAGAATTGAATTCTTTTTTTATTTGAACTCTAAAGTGACCTCAACGTTCTGTGATCTCATGTCTTCAACATACTTTTCTAAAAGGGCTTTAAAATCATCAGCTTGAACTCCCAGTATTTCCAAGTTTTTACTGTTAACCATTAAAACCAATTTGTTGGCAAACTCTACCGGGATATCAGATGGCTTTTCTCCTTTTAGAATTCGAGCTACCATGTCACCGGTCTGACGACCATGCAAATAATAATCAAATCCTAAAGCCATAGTTGCTCCCTTTTCCAAGGTTGTAGGATCGGCCAAGATTAACGGTATTTTTTTGTCTTGACAAACCTTGATTACCGTTTCCAGAGCACTCACTACTGTATTATCGGTTGAAACATAAATTGCATCGACCTTACCAACCAGGGATTGTGTGGCAATAGCCACATCAGCCGATGTTGAAACGGTGGCTTCGATAAGAGACATTCCATATTTTTCACAAGCAACTTTTGCTAAATCGTTGGTTACCACCGAATTAACCTCACCAGCGTTATAAACGGTACCTAAATTTTTGGCATCAGGGAATACATATTTTAGCATTTCGACTTGTCGGTCTACCGGTGTCATATCGGATACACCAGTAACATTTCCACCCGGTTTATTAAGATCTTTAACTAAACCAGCACTGACTGGATCAGTTACCGCAGAAAAAACAATTGGTATTTCTTTGGTGGCATTAGCCACTGCCTGGGAGGTGGGTGTTGCAATTGAAACGATAACATCAACCTGATCGGATACAAATTTACGTGCTATGGTGTTGGCAGTTGCTACATCACCTTGAGCTGATTGCATATCATAGATAATGTCCTGATCGGGAACATATCCATAGACCTCTTGAAGGACATCTCTTACACCATCTCGGGTTGCATTTAAAGCCGGATGGTCAACAATCTGCATGATCCCAATCTTTATCGGTTCAGCAGCCGTTGCTGGCAAAACCAACCCTATTGACAACAAAACCAATAATGTGAAAAAAAGTATCTTTCTCATTTCTTACCTCCTTTTTTAAAAAAAAATCCCTCCCGACACAGGGACGGGAGGGATTAAAATGACCCGCGGTACCACCCTCATTGAGCAAGAGGCTCCAGCTTTAGACCTTTAACGCAGAATGCGATGAAGCTGTTTTTTCCTTCTTCGACCAGCTTCACTCCTCCAGGCTCCATTCGATTCATCGCAAACACCAGGCTTCCATCCCTTCTCCCGGCTCTCTATAGTTTGTCAGATGAAACTACTTGTTCCCTTCTTCGGATTTTTACGATATTATTAACAGTATATCAAAAATTATACGGTAATTTTCAATCTTGTAAAGAGGTAATAGTCACTTTTTTTGCAAAAAACCATTAAAATACTCATTTAAAGACCAATTTGATAAGAAAATGGAAAGGGTGGGTCTTGGTGAAAAAATCAAATCTCTTTTTTTATTCATTTCTAACCACACTATTAGGTACGGCAGTTATTGGCTGGCAAAATGACCTGCTGGCTGCATTTGTTCTACCTCAACCAACCCCTGAAGAAGCTTTCCAATATCTCCAGTCCTACCATCTCCCCCAGCACGATTCATTCGTACTTGAAACTAAATTGCCCTGGCCAGATTTTTCTGATAAGGTCAATACTTATTTTTCCGGGAAAAAAGTTGAATTTACTGAACCAGTTATTATTGAGCAATTTCCCGATTACACCCGCCAGATATTGGATATCACCAAAAATATACCTTGGGGAGAAGTAAAAACCTACCAACAGGTTGCACAATTATCCTCACGAAAAAGAGCTTATCGGGCAGTAGGCCAAGCTTTACATCGTAATCCGATTCCTTTGATTATCCCCTGTCACCGGGTCGTCGCCAAAAGTTCTTTAGGAGGATTCGGTTACGGGTTAGACTGGAAATTACGTTTACTGACCCTCGAAAATATTCAGCTATAAAAACAAAATTCTTTCCTGAAATTATTTTTTTAAAATTTACAAAATGAGATTGCCACGTCGTTCAACCAAAAAACGGTTGGACTCCTCGCAATGATGGTTTTAGATAGGTATTTTCATCCTCATCTGGTGTTGTTAGGCAGTATGAGGGTTTATTGTCTAACAGCATTGGGTTTTGAAACACACTGATCGCCAGCCTCAAGAAAGTTGCTGACTTTTTTATAGAGCAAAAATGTAATAATTCCATTAATAGCACCTTTGAGAAGATTAAAGGGTATAATGGCAGGAAGCAACATGCCGATAACCATTTCTCGAGTCACTCCTAAGTACAAAGGCGTAACCAAAAGATTAGCTATCACCATAACCCCCGTCATCACCAAAGGAGCAATAATCAAACCCTTTACTGCTGAAGAGAGGTTTCTTTGTCTTCGGTAAATCAAACTAGCAGTCAATACATATACACCAGTAGCTATAAAATGCATAAGCACTCCCCAAGGACCTCCCTGCCCGGTTAAAACCGCAAATAAAACTGATACGATGGCAGTCATGACCACGCCAATTCCAGGACTGAATTTAAGGCCCATAATCAATATGGGTACATCACCAGGATCATAAAGCAAAAAGGGTGCCGAAGGAATTAGGGGGAAGTGGATTAAATAGCTCAAAACAATGGATAGAGCAGAAAATGCTCCAGTATAAACCAAATTTCGACACTTCATATCAAGAAGCCTCCTCGAATGGTCTTTCTTCAGAGATAAAAAAACCCTGAAAGCATTTCGCCTTCAGGGTTTATGGGCTTATTATGGACTTCTTCTCCCATCCGGACTTTACCGTCGGCTCCGGATTTTCACCGGATCAACCCATATCGGGCTCGCGGGCTTAGGATGAACCATCACCGCCGGTTGGGAATTGGGAATTTCTCCCTTACCCTACCCTGAAGAAGTATTTTCTCAATGATTTATTCTAACTTGATATTGTTAATTGTCAAGTGATTCAGATCTTATTTCGATAATGAGAAGCCAAGAAAAGAGGAAGCTTTTCATACTCTTCATATAATTTTTGATAATAGGGCCAATTTTCCGAAGGTTCCCATACCCGAGTGGATATTTCGACCATTTTTTTTGCTTCTTCGATGGATCGAGCTATACCGGAACCAACCATAGCAAAGAGAGCTGCTCCTAAAACGGTCCCTTCCTCGCAAGAAGTAGTAATCACCGGAAGTCCTAAAACATCTGCTCGTATTTGATTCCAAAGGTGGTTTTTTGAACCTCCTCCAACCACCCTTACTGCTGTTGGTTCAAAACTAAAGGTTTCATAAAATGCTTTTACCGCTTGCTTAAGTTGAAAGGATAATCCTTCCAGAGCAGCTCGATAAACTTGCGAACGATCAGTAGTTAGCCCTAGCCCTAAGATCGTTCCTTGTGTTTCATAAGGCTTATTCGGACCGGAGGGCATAAAGGAGGGAACCACTATAACTCCCCCACTTCCCGGTTCAATCTCTCTGGCATTATCAATCATCAATGAATAGATGTCTGATCGATCTTTAATGTCAGCAAAAAAATTCCGTCGAACCCACTCCACCACACCACCGGCCATCATCAGCATTTGAGGGTCCCAAAGACCATCTACCGCATCAAATTCGGTCATAATACCCGTTTCAAAAGCTCTTTCTGAGTCACGATATTCTAGGATCCGTATCGCAGCAATTTCCCAGGTTCCCGAACTCAAAACCATTTCACTTTGGTCAGCCATTGACCCAATTAAAGCGAATTGAGTATCATGACCAGCAGCAATAACTGGAATTCCTAAGGGAATCCCGGTTTCTGATGACACTTTTTCCGTAATCCGCCCGATCACCCCCCCACTAGGAAGAAATGGTGGAAAAAAGGTTTCATCTAATCCAACTAAAGATAATAAACGCTCCGACCATTTTTTGGTACGAATATCAATCATCATGGTCGTTGAAGCCGAGGGATAATCAAAAGACATTTCTCCGCAAAGCTTATAGCTTAATAACCCAGGCATCATCATATAGGTATCGGCTTCATCCAATGCTTCTGGAACATTTTCTCTCATCCACAATAGCTTAATAATGGTATTGAAAGGAATTATTTGATAGCCAGTGAGTCGGAAAATTTCTCGTGGGGATATTAACGATGCAATCCTTTTTGCCCATTCGGTTGTTCGAGAACATTGCCAGGATATAACCGGATAAGTTAATGTACCATCCTTCTTTACCGTCGTTCCATCAGCTCCAAAGGTGGTAACAGTGACTGCTACTACCTTTCCATTGACTTGAGACCTTACCTTAGGAATAATCTGTAAAAACTTATTCCATATTTCATCTAAATCCCAAATGAGACAATCTTCGCACCCACTTTGCAATCGGGGAGCATTAGGCAAGGCCGAAATAGCCAATATTTCTCCTTTCATCCCAACTGCTACTGCCCGGAGCGTTGTTGCGCCACAATCAAGTACCAAAATATATTGATTCACAGTTTTCCCTCCGATTTAATTTATATTTAGGTTTGATGGGAAAATATTTTCAATGGAAATTTTTCCTGGCTTCTAGGGGAGATTCTTTAAAAAACCATCTGACCGAATTGCTCTCATCCTTTCTCTCCATTATATTATAATGAAATAAAGAATTTTTCTTATTATAAAATTTTTCTCTTTTTAAAAAAAGGCGTTATTTTCTTTTCCCTAATCCAAAGCTAATAGAGGAGGAAAGATAATGAATAAGTCAACTATGCAAGTTCGTGGTTTGATTGCCTTGGGGATGCTTATTCTCATTTTTATTATGATCATTACCGGGGTTATTTTGTGGTTAGCCATGCTTGGAGTTATGAATCATCCAGGATTGTGGAGCGCTGCTTCCCAGATTCATCCTAACGTTGGGATTATCATGTTTATCTTAGGAATGGTTCATTTTATAACCAATAAAAAGATGTTTTTGAACGATTTAAAACAATTAAAAGGGAAAGAGTATTAAATTGGTAGACTCTCATGAAATGTTATGGTACCAGGTGAAAATAAAAATACCTATCGAAAACCGTCATTGAGCGGAAGCAGAGTTTTTTTCCCTTGAGGGGAGATAGTCAGGATGTGGGTGAAACCTAAGATTCAGACCCAGGTTTGGTGTTTTAAAACGAACTTGAGAGAGTTTTGTAGGTTCCCCCCTCACCTTAATCCTCTCCCACCAGGGGAGAGGAAAAAAATGTAGCAATCTCATCCTCCATTCTGTCATTCAGGCTGTGTCACAATCCCTTTCATACACCAAGAATAGCTTGAAAGTGGAAGACACAGTACATTTATCTTCAGT